>NBMY01000048.1 GCA_002212985.1 Sphingobacteriales bacterium TSM_CSS | reverse complement strand
CAAAATTAAAAATATTTTGCTTCCCTTTCTTTTTTAATGACTGGCATCCATGTTGATAGTAAGTCAATCATTGTATTCGTATGTTTGCAACATACAAATAACTGCCAATTTATGTACGCCAAAACTACCCATTTTACCGCCGGTTTACAAGAACTTGCCTTGTTTGCGAAGGCCATGTCGCACCCGGCACGAATAGCTATTATACAATTGCTGTCGGAAAAAAAATCGTGTATTTCGGGCAATATTGCCCAAGAGTTGCCATTGAGTCGTTCTACCGTTTGCCAGCATTTACAAGAACTGAAAGATGCCGGCTTAATAAAAGGAGAAATAAGCGGGCAAAATGTGTGCTACTGTTTAGATACCGAAAATATTGCCCGGCTGAAACACGCTTTTACCCAATTTTTAAACCATTTAGATATCCCCTTCATAAACTGCCCATGTTCATGAAAAATGTATTAGTACTTTGCACCGGCAACTCGTGCCGAAGTCAGATTGCCGAAGGATTTTTGCGCTATTTTGCCGGCACTGTTGCCCATGTTTACAGTGCCGGGATAGAAACACACGGAGTAAACCCCAAAGCCATTGCCACCATGAAAGAGGCAGGCATTGATATTTCTGCCCATACATCAAACCATGTAGATGAGTATGTACACATAGATTTTGACTATGTAATAACCGTATGCGACAACGCCAAAGAGCACTGCCCGTACTTTCCGACAAAAGCCCTTAAGATACACCAGAATTTTCCCGACCCTGCCAAATACACCGGAACCGAAGAGGAGGTAAAGGCAGAATTTGCCCGCGTGCGCAATATGATTAAGGATTTCTGCGCCCGGTTTGTTGCGGAAAACCTCATTACCAAAACACAAACCCTGCTGTCTATGTGGCACGAAGCCCGTACCCGCTATACCAACCTGCTGCCTGGCCTGCAAGCGGCAGACCTGCACAAACGTTTGGCACCAAGCCCAAACAGCGCAGGGTTTTTAATTGCCCATATTGCCGATGTAGAATTGCTGTTTGCCAAAAATGTATTTGGATTTCAGGATGTTAAAGTTCATGCCAAAACCGTTATTGCCCAAAAAGATACCGGCGAATGGGGTAATTATGAGGAGCTGATGGCGTATGAATTATATGGCCGGCAATGCCTCGAAAAAGCCATTACCACTCAAACCAATGCCGATTGGTTAAGCCCCGTAACTACCAAAGAATTTGGCACCCGAAGCAAAGAAGTAGCCTTGTCGCGTATTATTTCGCATACTGCTTACCATGCCGGACAATTGGCTATCTTGCTCAAATATGGCAGTTAAGGGGCAAAAAAAATACTTCTTAACACTTAACAACCGTTAGCGCCATTACCAAATGAAACAATTATCTTTTTTAGACAAATACCTCACGCTGTGGATATTTTTGGCTATGGCTTTGGGCGTAGGCATCGGGTATTTTGCCCCGCAAACCGAGCAGTTTTTAAACCGGTTTCAGGTAGGCACTACCAATATACCCATTGCCATCGGGCTTATTTTAATGATGTACCCGCCTTTGGCAAGGGTTAAATACGAAGAACTGCCCAAGGTGTTTAAAAATACCCGAATTTTGGGATTATCTCTACTGCAAAACTGGGTTATTGGCCCAATGCTGATGTTTGCCCTTGCCATCATTTTTTTACCCGATAAACCCGAATACATGACCGGCTTAATCATGATAGGCATTGCCCGGTGTATTGCCATGGTGATAGTGTGGAACGATTTGGCAAAAGGCGATAACGAATATGTTGCCGGTTTGGTGGCGTTTAACAGCATTTTTCAGGTGTTTTTTTACAGCATATATGCGTACGTTTTTATAACAGTACTGCCTCCGTTATTTGGCTTGCAGGGTTCGGTAGTGCCGGTAAGTATAGGGCAAATAGCACAAAGCGTGTTTATTTATTTAGGTATTCCATTTTTGGCGGGCATACTTAGCCGGGTAGTTTTGGGCAGGGTAAAAGGTTTGGAGTGGTATTACCAAAAATTTATTCCTGCCATTAGCCCCGTTACCTTAGTAGCATTGCTGTTTACCATTTTAGCCATGTTTAGTTTAAAGGGCAATCTCATTGTTACCATTCCGTTTGATGTGGTAAGAGTTGCCATTCCGCTGGTGTTTTACTTTGTAATCATGTTTTTCAGTGCCTTTTTTCTGGCAAAACGCGCCGGCGCCGGTTATGCCAAAAGCACCTCGCTTGCCTTTACTGCTGCCGGCAATAATTTTGAACTGGGCATTGCCGTAGCCATTTCCGTTTTTGGCATACATTCGGGTCAGGCGTTTGCCTGTGTTGTTGGGCCGCTTATTGAAGTGCCGGTGTTAATACTACTGGTAAATGTGGCGCTTAAACAAACTGCCCGCTTCAAACAAAGCGCATTCTAAAACTGTTTACCCACTTTAGTTTGTAATGAGTTGCTCTTCTTTTTTGCCGCCCTTTTCTGCTAAGCCTATTTATAAACAAGTTTACCTTGAAAGTAACCGAACATTTAGCCAACCAAACCAAAACATTGGTTTCTTTTGAAATTTTACCGCCGCTCAAGGGTAAAAGCATACACTCACTGTACCGAATTCTGGAGGAGTTGCTGGAGTTTAAACCGCCGTTTATAAACGTTACCTACCATCGGGCCGAGTATAAATACAAACCCCTTGAAAACGGGTTGTTCGAAAAAACATACATTCGCAAACGTCCCGGAACGGTGGGCATTTGTGCGGCCATGATGTATAAATATGGTATTGATGCCGTGCCCCACCTGGTTTGCGGCGGCTTTGCCCGCTCCGAAACCGAAGATGCTCTGGTAGATTTAAATTACTTAGGCATCAACAATGTACTGCTGCTGCGCGGCGATGCGGTAAAACCCGAAACGCATTTTGTGCCCGAACCCAAAGGCAACAAAAACGCCCTGGAACTGGTGCAACAGGTGGTAAACCTCAACAATGGCGTTTACCTCGAAGAAGAACTGAGCAACGGTTATAAAACCGATTTTTGTATTGGCGTTGCCGGCTACCCCGAAAAACATGCCGAAGCGCCCAACATGAAAGCCGATTTGCAATACCTGAAACAAAAAGTAGATGCCGGCGCACACTACATTGTTACCCAAATGTTTTTTGACAACAACAAATTTATAAACTTTGTAAACAACTGCCGCAGTATAGGCATAGAAGTTCCTATAATTGCAGGACTGAAGCCCATAACCCGAAAATCGCAAATTTACTCCCTGCCCAGCACCTTCAACATTTCTATTCCCGAAGAACTGACCGATGCCGTGGAAGCCTGCACTACCGACGAAGCCGTTGAACAGGTAGGCATTGAGTGGGCAGTGCAGCAATGCCGCCAACTCATAGCGTTTGGGGTGCCTTGCCTCCATTTTTATACCATGAGTAATACCCGCCCCATACAAAAAATCATGAAACATTTGTTGTAATAGCATTTATTTGTTTGGGGTCAAATTTCGTGGGTTTTCTTAGCTGCAGAAGGGTAAAAATGCTAACTTCGTTCATCAGCAAATGTATTGTTAACAATGAGCAGCAACATAAATTTCGCCCTTAAACTTACCTTTACCCTGCTTTGTGCCCTATTATTGGCAGGCCAGCAGGCGGCAGCACAATACAACCTTACTTTCCGCGATCAGATTGACTACCCGCAAAACGTAAACGATGTGTGGGGATATGTTTCGTCATCGGGTACCGAATATGCTCTGGTAGGTACGCAAACGGGCATTTCTATCGTCAATGTATCTAACCCCGATAACATTACCGAAGTGCAGTTTATTGCCGGCGTTGACAACACCTGGCGCGATGTGGATGTTTGGCAAAACCGCGCCTATGTGGTTACCGAATCTTCAACAGCCGGCGGGCTGCTCGTTATTGACCTCAGCAACCTGCCGGTATCGGCTCCATCGGCTTATACGCAAATGGGGTTTGGGTTTACCACCGCCCATACCATTTGGATAGATGAAAACGGAATTGGCTATCTGTTTGGCGCCAATTCAAGCGGTATGGGCAGCGGCACTTTTATGGTAAACATTGCCGCCAACCCCGCCAACCCTACCTATTTGGGAAAATACTCGGCCGCGTATGTGCATGACGGTTTTGTGCGCAACGATACCCTATGGAGCGGCGAAATTTATGCGGGACGATTTGGTGTGGTAAATGTAACCAACAAGAGCGCACCTGCTGTTATGGCTACCCAAAGCACCCCCAATGCCTTTACCCACAATACATGGACTACCAATAACGGAGATTACCTGTTTACCACAGACGAGGTAAACAACTCTTACGTAACTGCCTACAACGTTTCTGATATTACCAACATTACCGAAATTGACCGCTACCAGCATGAACCCGGCTCCGGTGTAATTCCGCATAATGTGTATGTAAAAAACAATTTTCTAATTATAGCCTATTACACCGCCGGTGTTACCATTGTAGATGCCACATACCCCAACAACCTTATTGAGGTGGCACATTACGATACCTCGCCTTTTAGCGGCGGCGGGTTTAACGGAGTTTGGGCGGCTTACGGCTGGCTGCCATCGGGCAATATACTGGTAACCGACCGGCAACAGGGCTTGTTTGTGCTTACACCCACTTACGTTCAGGCCTGCTATCTGCAAGGCATGGTCAGCAATGCTGTTGGCGGGGCGGCCATACCAAACGCCACCATACAGTTGCTGGGCGTTGCTGCACTGCCGGCAACCACCAATTTTACGGGGCATTATGCCACCGGTGCCGGCATAGCAGACACCTACGATGTAGTGGTTTCGGCGCCCGGATTTTATACCGATACGGTAACCGTTGCCCTTACCACACCGGGGGTAATTACCACCCTTAACGTTTCTTTATTGCCCGATGGACCTTGTGCCATACCGCCCGGCAACTTAACCGCCTCCAATATTACCGATAACTCGGTTACCCTTAGCTGGACTGCCACGCCCGGCGCAAACAGCTACAACGTACAATACCGAAAGTCCGGCACTGCCACGTGGACAACCGCCACTACTTCGGGCACTACCATTAACCTGTCAGGATTATCAGACAATACAAGCTATGAGGTGCAGGTGCAGGCCAACTGCGGCAGTGGTTATTTATCGGCATTTTCGGGCATTGTAAGCTTTAACACGCCGCCTTCCTGCCCTGCGCCCGGCGGGCTAAGTGTTTCTAACATTACACCCTACAGCGCCAAATTGCAGTGGAACGCCATTTTTAACGTTGTAGGTTATACCCTTCAATACCGACAGGCAGGCGCTGCAACATGGCAGCAAACCACCACCTCCAACAATTTTTTTACCCTCAGCAACCTGTTGCCCTGTACCGGTTACGAGTTCAGGGTGTTTTCAAACTGCGGCAGTGGTATTAACAGCGCATGGTCAGTTATCTTTGGCTTTAGCACTGCCACGCCGGCATTTTCGCTTGCCAATGCCACCTTAGCCACCTGCCAGATACCGCTAAACTTAAACACCTTGCTTACCGGCACCGGCGGCGGTACGTGGACCGGCGGCAGCCATATATCGGGCAATTTGTTTAACCCAACGGGGCTTGCATCGGGTCAATATCCGGCAATTTACACCATTTCGGGAACCAACTGTACCGTTTCCGATACATCAACCGTTACCGTAACCCCTGCGCCCGATGCCGCTTTTACCGATACCACGGTACTTATTTGCAACGGTGCGCTGGATTTAAACACCCTGCTTACCGGCACCGGCACCGGCGGCGGCACCTGGACCGGCGGCGGCTATATAGCCGGTAACTTTTTTGTACCCGATGCCCTTAACCCCGGATTATATGCCGTAACTTACACGGTAGGCAGCGGCAGTTGCCAAACTTTGTTTACACGGCAACTGCAGGTGGCTTACTGCCCCCTTGGCGCTAAGGTAACAGCCTTGTTGCAGGGCGCTTATATGCCTCCCGACAGTATGCGCACCCGCCTGCGCCAGTTAAATTTACTGCCCCTGCAACAACCCTACAACCAACCGCCCTGGAACTACAACGGCACCGAAACCGCCACCCAGTTTGCCCCCAACGTGGTAGATTGGGTATTGCTTGAACTGCGAAACGCTGCCGATAATACCCAAATTGTAGCGCAAAAAGCAGCCCTGTTGTTAAAAGACGGCACAATTGCCGATGTGAATGGCAACGCCGAAAGTGTATTCTTTGATAACCTGCCGCCCAATACAACTTATTACATAGCCCTGCGGCACCGCAACCACCTGCCCGTAATGTCGGCCGTGCCTGTAACATTGCCCAATAGTGTGCCTTACAACTTTAGTACGGCAGCCCAGCAGGCTATGGGTACAAACCAGCAAATAGCCGTGGCATTGGGTGTTTTTGCCCTAAAAGCCGCCGATTTTAACGCCAACGGCATCATTAGCGTTGCCGATTTTAACCTGTATTTCCTGCAAACATCGGCAACCGGACAGTATAGCCCCGCCGATGCAGAGCTGAACGGCTCGGTAACCATATCGGATTTTAATCTTTATGCAGGCAATAGGAGTGCAATTGGCATTGCACAATTGCGGTATTAAGCCACGGTTATTAAAGAAAAGTGTTTATTTTGTGCCCATGTTGGCGCTTTGTGTGTTTTTTGGCATTTTTATTGACCGTAAAACGATGACCAAAGCGCCCTATTACAGTCAACAATAAACGTAACCTTGCAATCAACTCGAATAACCGAAACGGGGAAAAAGAAAAAAAACGTGCCGGCCAACGAATGGCAGCATTTGCCCGACAAAGACCTTATACAACTTATTGTTGCTACCGGCAACACCGCCTTGTTTGGCGAACTGTATGACCGCTATGCCAATAAGGTGTTCAGGAAGTGTATATCTATGGTAAAACACGCCGAAGATGCACAAGACCTGGCACACGATATTTTGGTGAAAGCATTTTTAAATCTGGCAAATTTTGCAGGCAACTCCAGTTTTTCTACCTGGATTTATGCCATAACTTACAACCGGTGCATAGATTTTATTAGAAACAAGCACAAACTGCTGGTAATTGAAACAGAAAATGAGCGTTTGCCCGATGTATCGGACGAAGGAGAGGCTGGCAGCATATCGGAGAAAGAAATTTTTGAAATAGAAATAAACTTGCTCAAAAGCCTGTTGCATAAGTTAAATGAAGATGACCGGGCAATTTTACTCATGAAATACCAGGACGACATGTCTGTTGAAGAAATTCAGCAGGTGCTGAAACTGAACAGCAGTGCGGTTAAAATGCGCCTGAAACGTGCCCGCGACCGCCTGCGTGCCATGCACAACAAATACCGGTTGCCCGAATAAGAAAAATGCGAAATTGCCCTTACTTATACCATACATAGCCTTTAAACAAACTCTTATGAACGAAAATCCCTTCAAAAAAATAGTGCCCGAAGACAGTTTGCCCGAATCACACAAAAAAAAGGTGCTGGAAACCCTTGATACGGCAAAGTTTTTGATGGAAATAGCCGATTTGTTTACCCTTAAACAAGCCCAAACCGACGGCGTTTTAGTGCAAACCATGCTGGAAAGCTGGGGTAAGAAAAAAAATGAGTAAAAGCTACCTTTTGCAAACCTCCAAGCCGCAGCAACCACCTTTTTACCATAATTTTTAAACCACGCTACAAACTATATGCAAGACTTTGTGAACATAAAAGGTATCATGCTTTCTTCTTTGCAAGCCTTTGGGCAATCATTTATGCAGGCAATGCCCGGCATTTTGGGAGCTTTATTCCTGCTCATTTCGGGCTGGTTTATTGCCCGGCTGGCATCTTTGCTGTTCAGAAAACTGCTGAACCTTATTAAGTTTGATGCCATTGCCAATCGTATTAATGCCAATGAAATGTTGGGCAAAGCCAATATTTCGCTTACACCTGCCCGTATTGTAAGCAAATTTGTTTACTGGATTATTTTATTGCTGTTTTTTGTAACCGCCACCGATACTTTGGGCTGGACAGTAGTATCGGAGCAAATAAGCAAACTCATCGGGTTTTTGCCTACCTTGTTAAGTGGCATTGTGCTGTTTATTCTTGGCATATACATTGCCACGTTTTTCAGAGATGTGCTGGCGGCAGCCACTTCTTCGCTGGGCGTGGGTGGCGGTAAAATAATAAGCGGCTTTGTGTTTTACTTTTTAATGGTCATTGTTACCATTACCGCCCTTGACCAAATAGGCATAGATACCACCATTATTACCTCTAATGTGGTACTTATTTTGGGTGCGGTGCTGCTGTCGGCAAGCATATCTTACGGGTTTGCATCAAAACAAATTTTAGCTAACCTGTTGGCATCTTTTTTCAGCCGTAAAACATTTAAAGTTGGGCAACACATAAAAATAGACGATGTAGAAGGCGAAATTTTACAAATAGACAGCATTACCCTTACCGTGCAAACACCAACAGATAAAGTGGTTATGCCCACACAGGAACTCATTACCCGCCGTGTGCACATTACAAAAGAGTCTGAATAATGCTTAATGTGGCGGCTGCTGATGGTAAAACAACGGGTAAATGCTGTAAAAGTGGGCAGGAAAGAGGCTATTTTAGGCATTTCAAAACTTTTTTGCTTAAAGCACATAAAATATCGAATGCCTTTAAGTAACTTTGCACCGCCATTTTTCAAACACACTAAAATTAAAACTACTTTATCATGAAAAATTTATTTGGCCTTTTATCTGTTGTAGTGGCTTTCTTTCTGATGATGTCTTGTAACAAAGCTGCTGACCCCCAATTACTCACCGACATCAGTTCGTTTGAAACCGACTGGTCAACGCTGGTAAACGATGTGACCAACTTGAGCAACTCTGCAAAAAGCGAATTGGCTAACATGGATGCCAAAATTGGCGAAGCCAAAACCGGTACCGAAACGCTGAAAGGCGCTTCCAAAACTAAAGTGGACTCACTGCTTGCCTCTTTAGACGGTGCAAAAGCCAAAGGCGCTGCCATTGAATCGGGTGCCAACGGCCTGTTAACCAAAATTAACGAAATTACCACCGCTTTCCAAGGCTGGAAAGAAAAAGTTCAGAAAGTTGAAATTAAAGCCGATGCCGCCAAAACCGATCTGGCTAACTACAAACAACAACTCGAAGGTTTGAAAGGTGAAGCTACCAACCTTAAATCAAGCTGGGACCAAATTGGTGCCGTAGTTGGTGCTGCTATGTCGCAAATTGCTGCCCTTAAAGCCCCCGCTCCTGCAACTCCGGCTCCTGCAAAAAACACCACCCCCGCCAAACCGGCCAGCAAACCGACTACCACCAAACCGACTACCACCAAACCGACTACCACCACTACTACTACCACTACTACTACCAATACTGCTCCTACTCAAAAAGAAATTGAGAAAAAAATGCAGAACGTTCGTGGTAATGCAACCAAAACCGATACCAAAAAATAAGCATCTGCTTATAACTTGTTTTCTTTAAAAAGGACTTGCCGGCGTAAAAACCGGCAAGTCTTTTTTATTTTTATGCCCTGTTGCTTTCTTTACGCACAATAATACTGGCCAACAATGCTCCAATCTGCTGCCAACAACATATCTGCCACAGAACTGCAAAACCTATATGCCCAACTGCTGGATTTAAAAAACAAGGCAGATAAAGAGGGCGTGGTGGCCCCGGGCCGCTTTGCAATACTACAACAGCAAACAGAAAACCTGCAAACGCCTGTAACGGCACACCGGCTTATATACCTGCATAACCAATTGCAACAGTTTATGCAGTATATGCAACAGTTTGACCGGTATAAAAAGGCCGTTTCGGTTTTTTTTGCTAACCATAAGTCCAATAACAATTTTACTTACGAACAACTCCTGCGCTACTTCTTTATACAAAACCTGTCCCGAAGACTGTTTGATGATTTTTGCGCCGGCAATTATCTGGAAACCCATATTGAACCAAGTATAAACCTGCTGTTAAACCTTATAGCAGGGTATGTAAAATGCGAAAGCCGCCTGATGCAACATCCCCCAACCCCGGCCGATATTGAAAAGCTACCGGTTTTTAATGTACTTAAACAACCAACCGGCAACCTGCCGCTTAAGGAGTACGTGAAACGGTTTTTCCCCAACGAAACAGCCTTCACCTTTTCTTCAAAACGCCTTGGCAGCATTGCCGGCGGCTTTTTTATGCTCAGCGCCTATGAATTGAAAGACACTTTTTTGGGTAAACCCAACCCATTTACCCCCCTGCTTGCCCAACTGAAAGAAGCCCTTTTAACACATAACCACGCACAGGTTAGCCATGTGTTGAACAAAATGACACAACTCATACCGCCCGTAATAATAAACACCCCCGGCAACAACAGCACCACGCGCTTTAAAGTTATTGACATACAAGGCACTGCACCCCCAAACAGCGGAGTAATACTTATACTCAACAACAATACCCAATTTACCACACAGGCCAACGAGCAAGGTTTTTTCACCTTTGCCAAAACCGAACTTCAGTCGGGACAAAATACCCTGCAATGCTACAGCCCCCAATACCAATTTTTATATCCGTCGGTTCCGGTTTATTGTATAACCTTTGTGGCTGCTTTTCCATTTACAGGCAGAATAGACCCCGTTACACAACAACCCCTTACCGAAACAGAAATAGAGTCTATATGGCGTTGTGCAAATTGTAAAAATTATATGTTTAGTTATTCGGTTGAAGACAACAACGGCGTTTGCGTCATACTTAAATGCAACGGCAAAACTTTTTATAACCACCGCCAAAAAGAATTTTGGACACAATAAATAAACTCCGCAACCCATACAAAAGGTTAAATTTGAGTTCAGCCGCACAACCTGTTGTAAAAAACGGTAACTTTGATAAAATTCCTGTGTTGTATGACGTACAAATACCCGTTTGCCAGTATTGGCCGGCGTTTTATAAGTTGCCGGCTGTTTTTTGCAGTTGTGGCGCTTGTGCTATGCGCTAAGCAAACAACAACAGTATTTGCCCAAAGCGTTGCGTATGGGGTAAGAGCCGGCGCCAATGTAGGCAGCGTAATTGGACCGGTTGAAAAAAACGCATCGGGGAAATTAGTTATAGGGCCAAATGTGGGCATCTACGCCATTTTTCCGGTAAAAAACAAATGGGCGGTAATGACAGAATTCAACTATTCGCGCAAAGGTGCCGACTTTTGGCAGGAGCAAAAAACCGGGCAATCGCATTTTGATATACCCGAAATGGGCTGGAAAGATTTTCCGGCACCCTACACCTCATTTAACCTTAAGGGCTTTATGCACCTCAATTACCTTGAAATTCCGGTTATGGTGCAATACCGCGCAGGCAGCAAAGTGGCATTTGGTATAGGACCGCAAATTGCCTGGCTTGTAAAAGGAAAAAGCGAAATAACCCAGGATATTTATGTGGGGGTAAACAGCCAATACCCGCTTACCGTTTTTCAAGATACAACCGTGCAGTTGCACAACCACTTACGGCGGTGCGATGTTGGCGCTACAGCAGGCATACACTTTCAGAACAACAAAAGATTAAACGGTAGTGTGCGTTTGAGCAGCAGCATTATATCTGTTTACCACAAAAACATGGACGAACTGAAAGCCAATTTTCTCAATATCTTTATTACCGCCGGTATTGGGTGCCGCATTGGCAAATTATAGTCACCCGCTTTTTTTACCCAATTATACTTGTTATCTTTGTGCGGGTTTAACCCCGCTTAGAAGGGGAAAAACCAAAAACCTGCGCCATTGGAACCCATAAAACCCGAAAAAATAATTTTACAAGTGGTAGTGGTATTAACCGCTTTACTCCTGCTGGTAAGGCTTTTTTCCATGCAGGTAATGGATACCTCTTACCAAACAATGGCAAAAGATAACATCATACGCGAAGTAACGGTATATCCTTCCAGAGGGCTTGTTTTTGACCGCGACAACAACCTTATTGTTAATAACCTGGCCGTTTATGACCTTATGGCAATACCAAGGCAGGTTCAAAACCTCGATACCACCAAGTTTTGCCGCCTGCTGAACATTAACCGCGATGAATTTTATAAAAATTCCGCACGAATGGAAGCCGCCGCCGGCTACTCACCCTATCGGCCGCAGGTTTTTATGAAACAGATTTCGGCCGATGTTTATGACCGTATGCAAGAGTATTTATACCAGTTTCCCGGCTTTTTTACCCAAATACGCACCATACGTCAGTATAATTGCCACAACGCCGCACACGTTTTGGGCTACATTGGTGAGGTAAACCAAATGCAAATTGATACCTCTAACTACTACCGAATGGGCGACTATGTGGGCGTTAGCGGTATTGAACGCAGCTACGAAGAACAATTGCGCGGCGAGCGGGGCACCAAACTCATGATTGTTGATGTACATAACCGCGAAGTAGGCAGCTACAAAAACGGCGAAGAAGATATAGAAGCCATTGCCGGACAAGACCTGCACCTTACCATAGACATGGAACTGCAAGCCTATGCCGAAGAAATAATGCAACACAAGCGGGGTAGTATTGTTGCCATTGAACCCGCAACAGGCGAAATTTTAGCTCTCGTGTCGGCGCCTTCATACGACCCCAACCTGCTTACCGGCCCTCAGCGGGGCGATGGCATGCGAATGCTTAATGCCGACTCACTGAAACCCATGTTTAACCGCGCCCTTATGGCCTTTTACCCGCCCGGTTCTACCTTTAAACCGCTTATGGGCTTGGTGGCCATGCAGGAAACCGGAATCGGGTCGCATTATTATTTTGCCTGTAATGGGGCATATCGCCTCGGACGCCGTACCGTAGGGTGTCATTACCATGCATCATGTTATGGCATAGAAACAGCTATCCAGCATTCATGCAACTCCTATTTTTGTCACCTTTTTAAACTTTTTGTTGAAAACGATAAATTCAGCAACGTTTCCGAAGGCCTTATTAAATGGAAAGCCTATCTCAATGAGTTCGGACTGGGAAATTCCTCCTATCTCGATTTGCCTGCCTTGTCGGGCTATGTGCCCTCGCCCGAAAGGTATGACCGAATGTACGGCAAAAAACGCTGGAAAGCCGTAAGCCTTATATCTTTAGGTATTGGGCAGGGCGAATTGGGTGTTACCCCGCTTCAATTGGCCAATATGACTGCCATTATTGCCAATAAAGGCACTTTTTACTACCCGCATGTTGTGCGCCCCAATACCAAAGACCCCAAACACAAATACAACCAATTGCATAAGGTAAGCATTGACCACAA
Organism: Sphingobacteriales bacterium TSM_CSS; assembly: GCA_002212985.1. Classification (GTDB taxonomy): domain Bacteria; phylum Bacteroidota; class Bacteroidia; order Chitinophagales; family UBA2359; genus UBA2359. Next base: position 25,314 of record NBMY01000048.1, on the reverse strand, counting down.
GTATTTTACTGCCATTATTAACGGCATGGAAAAAGTGGTGCTTTACGGAACCGGTAAAACCGCTTACCGAGCAGGCCTCGATATTTGCGGTAAAACCGGAACCGCCCAAAACCCCCACGGCGAGGACCACTCGCTCTTTATAGCTTTTGCACCTAAAAATAACCCCAAAATTGCCGTGGCGGTTATGGTAGAAAATGGCGGAAAAGGTAAAAAATACGCAGCTCCTATTGCCAGTTTGGTGATAGAAAAATACTTAAACGACAGTATAGCGCCTTACCGAAAAGCATTGGAAGCCCGAATGATGAAAGCCAATCTTATAAGCCCGCGACCCCGAATTTATAGCGAACCATTAGAAGAGGAGGAAGAAGACCTTATAACCACCATTTACCTTCCTTATACCGACGGCACTGCTACAGCACCACTTAGCGTTCCCGAACAAATTAACAGCAAAACTACGCAACAGGTTTCCGCTACAGAACCCGCTGCCGGCAATGCAGTACCCGTGCAAATTAATAACGATTTAAAAGTGCCTATTCCGGGTGTCATAAAAGCACAACCTTTGCAACCGCCACCCGATGGCAATTAACCCTTTCGCCCTGTTGCAACAGGGTTTCTGCCTTGCCGGAAGTTTGGAAAGACCGGCTACGAATTTAAAACTTGAAGACCATACTTAGCTTTTCTTGCATATTTCATGTCATCTCATAATACTACTATAGATTGGGTGCTGGTGTTTACTTACCTGTTGCTTGTAACAATAGGGTGGCTGGCTGTATATACTGCCGATTATAACGAACTACACCCCGAAATTTACTACTTGGGAAGCAGTTATGGCAAACAATTACTTTGGATAGGTATTGCCCTGTTGCTGGGCTTTTGCATACAAATACTTGACACCCGCTTTTATACTGCCTTTTCTTACATTATTTACGCCACCTCTTTGGTGTCTCTTATTGTGGTATTATTAGTGGGGTCCACCATTTCGGGATCAAAATCATGGATAAAATTGGGATTTTTTAATGCACAACCTGCCGAAGTTGCCAAATTTGCCACCAGCCTTGCGCTGGCAAGGTATATAAGCAGCCTCGGACACATATTTTACAGCCTGAGAGAAAGGTTGATAGCCATTGGCATTTTGCTCATACCCATTATTTTAATACGGCTTGAAGATGAAACCGGTTCGGCCCTTGTTTTCGCGTCGTTGTCCTTTGTGCTTTACCGCGAAGGTATATTGCCCGGCGGGGTATTGTTAATGGGTGTTTTAGCCATTATTTTGTTCATAACCAGCCTTTTGTTGCCTTTTTACTATATTATGGCAAGTGTGGCAGTTCTTTTGCTTCTTATCTTGCTTATGCGTGGCAAAACGGGCATTTGGGAAAAACTGCTTACCTACCTGCCGGTTGTAGTGGCCGTAATAACCGCATCGCTCTACCTCAATGAAGTGGTGCTGCTCATTGTTTTGCCTATTCTCTTTTTAATTGCCTTGCTGTTTGCCCTCTATACTCAAAAAGCAACTTACACCCTTTTGGCGCTTTTTTTAGCCAGTTTTATTTATGTAAAAGGGGTTGATTTTATTTATAACCACGTGCTGGAACGCCACCAGCAAAACCGCATTGGGGTAGTTTTAGGCACCATTGAAGATAATAAAGGAGCTGGCTATAATGTCAACCAGTCTAAAATTGCCATAGGTTCTGGCGGTTTAACTGGCAAGGGATACCTGCAGGGCACACAAAACAAAGGCAACTTTGTGCCCGAATTGAGTACAGATTTTATTTTTTGTACCATAGGCGAGGAGTTTGGCTTTGCCGGCAGCGCTACGGTAATTGGGCTGTTTGTGTTTTTCCTGCTCAGAATTATTTTGCTGGCAGAACGACAAAAGTCAAGGTTTACACGCATATATGCCTACTGCGTGGCATGTATTATCTTTTTCCACTTTACCGTAAACATTGGCATGACCATTGGCCTCATGCCGGTAATTGGCATTCCGCTGCCATTTATTAGTTACGGCGGGTCGGGGCTAATGGGTTTTTCTATCTTATTTTTTATCCTCATCAAACTCGACTCCGAGCGGTATATGTATCTGCGGTAAATGCGGCAGTTTCTCATACTTTCATAACAGTACTGCAAGGCTGTACAATGGTGATTTAGCTGGCAGTATTACTACTTGTAATGGATAAGAGTTATTACCTTGTCACCTTGTCATATGAAGAAACGGTTCCGTAAGTAATGCCGTATTCAAGATACATTTTAAGCAGTGTAAGAGCTTCGCCCCAGCCGCAGGCACAGTCTGAAAAAGTATGAATGTTTGTGTGTCCGGTTTCGGTTACGTGCAGTATGGTTCCGGAATTTCCATGGGCGGTTAAAGTAAAGGTTACAGTTGTTTCTGTTTGGCCCGGGTGCCACGTAAAAGAAAACCGGTATGGTGGGTATGTTTCCAGTACAATTCCGTTGTCTTGCAGTGTTTCGCGGCTTACTCCCCAGTTTTCCCAGCGGAAAATAATGTTGCCTCCTTTGTGGTTTTGAAGCGTGGTTTTTTGGGTAAACCATGCGTTCCACCCTTCTGCGGTGGTAAGCGTTTCAAATACCCGTTCCAAGGCTGTGTTGATGTAAACCGAATGGTTGATGGGCGGTAAAACGGCCGACATGGGGCGGTGTTGTATGTGTCAGAAAAAAAATGAATGAAAATAAATGCTCATCAATGAACAAGCCAAAGAGAATAAACTTGCTGCTCTAATTCAAACAGCAAAAGCGCAACGCCCCCTTTGCATACAGAGGATGTTGCGCAGATACAACAGAAAGAACTGGTCAGCGTTTAATCTTCCAATTGTGCTTGTATTTGGGTTCGGTATTTTGCCTTAAGGATAGTTGCGCGGCGCTTTACCGAGGGTTTGGTAAAATACTTGCGGTTGCGCAACTGGCGCAAAACACCCGATTTTTCGTACTTTTTCTTGTACTTTTTAAGTGCTTTGTCTATTGAATCAGATTCACGGGCATCAATTACGAGCATGGGTTAACTTTACTTTTTGAACTTGTAATAAATTTAGCGTGCAAAGGTACAAAAAAGTCACTAATTTTTTACACATTTCCGCGCAATATTTCTCTGGAAATAACCAGTTTTTGTATTTCGGAGGTACCTTCGCCAATGGTGCAAAGTTTTGAGTCGCGGTAAAATTTTTCTACCGGAAAATCTTTGGTATAACCATAACCGCCAAAAATTTGCACGGCATCGGTAGCAACTTCAACACTTATTTCCGATGCGTAGTATTTTGCCATAGCGGCCTGTTTGGTAACTTTTTGTTTTCGGTTTTTTAAATCGGCAGCTTGCATGGTAAGCAATTCGGCGGCTTCAATTTTGGTGGCCATATCTGCCAGTTTAAAGGATATTGCCTGAAACGAGGAAATGGGTTTGCCAAACTGATGCCGTTGTTGTGCATAGGTAACCGATGCAGAGTATGCACCCTTTGCAATGCCCAGCCCCAAAGCGGCAATAGAAATGCGACCGCCATCTAATACTTTCATGGCCTGAATAAAACCCTCTCCCTCTTGCCCCAGCATGTCGCTTTCGTGAATGCGGTAATTGTCAAAAATAACTTCGGTGGTTTCTGAGGCGCGCATACCCAGTTTATTTTCCTTTTTACCTGCATATACACCCGGTTTCGATTTATCAATAATAAAGGCGGTCATGCCGCGGCTGTCGCCGGGTTGGCCTGTTCGAACAATGACTACCATTACCTCCGCCGATTTTCCGTGGGTAATCCAGCATTTGGTACCGTTAATGACCCAATAATCACCGTCTTTTACCGCCACAGTTTTCATATTGCCCGCGTCAGAACCGGTATTGGGTTCGGTAAGGCCCCATGCGCCAATATACTGGCCCGAGGCAAGTTTTGGAAGCCATTTTTGTTTTTGCTCTTCAGTGCCAAACTGAAGAATATGCCCTGTGCAAAGAGAGTTGTGTGCCGCCACCGATAAGCCGATGGAACCGCATACTTGCGCAATTTCCGATATTACCATTACGTACTCAATATAACCCAGCCCAGCGCCGCCGTATTCTTCGGGCACCAAAACACCCATAAACCCAAGTTCACCCATTTGGACAAACAACTGCCGAGGAAACTCCTGGGTTTCGTCCCATTCCATTACATGCGGCCGTATGTTTTTTTCGGCAAACTGGCGAACAGTAGCGGCAATGAGCATTTGGTTTTCGCTATAACCAAAATTTGGGGTTGTAGTATCTGTTATTGTACTCATGAAACAGGAAACTGATTTATGGTTAACTTTTTTAGGTGCACAAATGTACAAACAAAAGTACAGTATTTTGGTTTGTCTGTTAATTAACTTGTACTATCTACCAGCATTGGCAGCTTTGCAACCAGATTTACTACGGGTAAGAACTGGGCAAAATGCCAAAACCGGCGTTGTATTGACAAGAACATGCAACAATACACAAAAAAGTATAAATTTGTTGCCTCAGTTTGAGTAATGAGCGGACAATTTTTCGTTTATAGCAGACAAGAACCACTTTCAAATTATGACATTACCTGAAGCAAAAACTAAATTTATACAGGCTTGGGGCGCCTTGGGTTCTAAGTGGGGAATTAACCGCACCATGGCACAAGTTCATGCGCTGTTGCTTATTTCCGCTCAATCTTTATCAGCCGATGATATTATGGAGGAGCTAAACATTTCCAGAGGAAATGCCAACATGAACTTGCGGGCATTAATTGATTGGGGGCTTATTCAGAAAGAGCATAAATCGGGCGACCGGAAAGAGTATTTTTTTGCCGAAAAAGATATATGGAAAGCTGCCCGTCAAATTATTATTGAAAGAAAAAAACGCGAACTGCAACCCATTAAAGCCATATTGAACGATTTGATTGAGGTGGAGGGCGAAGGCGAGGAAGTGGCCGTTTTTAAAATGGCCATGGAGGAAATTGCCGATTTTGCCGAAACTGCCGATAAAGCCTTGGACCAGGTTACCAAAACCAATAAGGAATGGGTGCTGAACTCGCTTATTAAAATGCTTGGAAAATAACTACACCATGGTAAATACCGGTAAACCCCGGCGGCTTATTTTGTTTGATGGCGTTTGTAATTTGTGCAGTGCAAGTGTACAGTTTGTAATTGCCCGCGACCCACAGCAGTTGTTTACCTTTGCCTCCCTGCAATCTGAAACAGGGCAGGAGGTCTTAAAAAAAGCCGGGCTTCCGGTTAGCGGTTTTAACTCTTTTATATTGGAAGAAGCCGGGCAACTGTACTTGCGCTCAACGGCAGCGCTTAGAGTGGCACGCCATTTATCAGGCGCATGGAAACTGTTGTATATTTTTATACTGGTTCCGGAGGCAGTGCGCAATTGGGTATATGATTTTATTGCCGCCCGGCGGTATAAGTGGTTTGGCAAACAGGAATCGTGCTGGCTGCCCACCCCCGATTTGCAGCAGCGCTTTTTACCCTAAACAGCCGTGCGCAGTTGGTTAATAGTAAAAGCAGCCTTTCTAAAGTGGAGGCTGCTTTTACTATATGGGGTTAATGTAATTTTACCCAAACAACTACTCTTTTTCGAGGTATTCTACTGTTTGAATGGTAATTTCCGATAAATCTTTTTCAATATTGCTGTCAACCAAAATGCGGCCACAGTGTTCGCAAAGTATTACTTTTTTGCGCTGCCCAATTTCAAGCTGGCGTTGTGGCGGTATGGTGCCAAAGCATCCGCCGCAGGAAGCCCGCTCAATGGTTACTACGGCCAATCCGTTGCGATACGATTTCCGAATGCGGTGGTAGGCACTTAACAACCTTTGCTCTATGGTTTTTGAAGCTTTTTCAGATTCATGAACCAATTCTTCTTCTTCTTTGCGGGTTTCTGCAATGGTTTTTTGCAATTCGTCGCGTTTAACATCTAAATCTTTTTTACGCGCCTCGGTTTTTTCAATAGTTTCGGCCAGCGTTTTCTCTTTTACCTCAAGCGTTTTTTTTGCATTCGAAATAAATTTCTTAGCCAGGTCAATATCTAATTTCTGTGTGATGATTTCCTGGTTAAAAGCTTCAAACTCGCGGTTGTTTTTAACGTTCATTTGCTGGGCTTCGTAGCGGGCAATGAGGTTGTTGGCTTCTTCAATTTTATTGTTGGCATTGGCAATTGAAGCACGCAACTCATCAATTTCCGACTGTACATTGCGTATGCGAACATTCATGCCTTCAATTTCATCTTCCATATCCTGAACCTCAATGGGCAACTCGCCGCGCAATGACCGTATTTCATCAATTTTAGAGTCAACTTGTTGTAAGTGGTACAATGCGCGCAGTTTTACTTCTATGGTTGCATTATCTTTTTGTGTATTGCTCATAGGAAATATGTTTTATTGTGTGTGTTTAATTTTACTGTTTGGTATTGCACGAAAAAAGTTTTACCGCGGTTGCTCCTTTGCTTGCTGGCATAATAACCGCCTTACATTACAAATAGTTTACCGGATTGGTATTTACCGAGGTTAAAACGGCTGCAAAGGTACTTATTTTTTCGGTAAGTAGTTCTTTCAGCAGTTCAATTGTAAACTGTTCGCTTTCGTAATGTCCTATATCGGCAAGAATAAGGTGTTTATCGGCATCAAAAAACTGGTGATATTTTACGTCGGCGGTTATAAAAACATCGGCTCCGCGTGCAATGGCATGTGGCAGCAGGCTAAAACCTGCGCCGCCGCAAACGGCAATTTGCTGCACTTTTTTTCTGAACAGGCGGGTATGCCGTATGCACGGTGTTTGCATAGCCGTTTTAAGGTTGGTAAGAAAAACCGACGGGTCTTGCGGTTCCGGAAGGCTGCCAATCATGCCCAGCCCCACATTAGAATGTTTGTTTTCGATAGGAGAAATCTCGTAGTGAAGGTGCAAGTTTTTGGCAATGTTTTTGAGCGCCTGCATAATAGCGCCCTCTGCCGCCGCCTCAAAAACAGTTTCTATTTTTAGCTCGCCGTATTGTGTTTCGGCAGGTGTGTTGCCGTTATTAAAAGTGCTGATGCCAAGCAGGTTAAAGGACGTTTTACGTTGGGTGGTTGTATGGCCTGCGCCGGCTTGCAACAGGGTGTTGCGAACCGCATTGGCCTGTGGTATTGGGCAAAGTACCGAAAGTTTTTTTAGTACCCCACTTTGTGGAGCCAAAATGCTGCAGTGCTCAAGCCCCAGCCGGTCGCATATTTTTCGGCTAACTCCGTTATGCACACTGTCTAAATTGGTGTGTGCAGCGTATATGGTTATATCTTTTTTAATGGCTTTTATAACCACACGCTCTACATAGTTTTTCCCCGTTATTTTTTTTAACCCGCCAAATATAATTGGGTGGTGGGCAATTATCAGGTTACAGCCCTTTTCAATGGCTTCATCTATAACGGCTTCGGTAGAGTCGAGGCAAAGAAGGGCTTTTTTAAAAACGGCATCGGGGTTGCCCACTATATAACCGCTGTTGTCGTATCCTTCCTGATATTTAAGCGGGGCAATACTTTCCAAAACGGCAACAATGTCTTTTATTTTCATGTTTGGTGTTAAAGGAGTGCAGGGTAATTGGTTATGGCGTATATTGGCTGTGTAAAAAGTTTGAGGATTTTTATCTGGTTAATCTTTTGCAAATATAACAGCATTTCGGTAAACAGATAAGGTTGGCGGCCTACAATTGTTCAAAATCGTTTTTTCATATCATCTTACAGGATTTTAGTTGCTTGGTTTATCTTTGCCATAAAACCCCCTTACTACCAGTAAACTTGCCTTATGAAACAGTTTGCAACCTTAAATTTTGTTGCTCTGCTGCTGTGCGGAGCCGCTATGGCACAACCCGCTTTTAATTGCGACGAAACTTTTTTAACCTATTACAAACTGGGCACCGTACAACCCGTTTCCGATATGCAGGCCTTTTGCAACGGCGCCCAGGAAGCCTATTATACCGGCGCATTAATGCTGAAATGGCAGGGTAATATAGAGGAGGTTAGCTCTTGCACCCGCTTTTCCTATGAAAAAAACAGCATACAACTGGTTTTTATGGGCAACAACCTAACCCCTGCCCAGTTAGATGCCATGGAGGGGTTTAACTTTGTTATGACCGAAAGAATTAAACAACAGTTGGGAAAAAATTACGATGAACTCGGAAACTTCGGGCCAATGTATTTTGGCCCCGAAAACATTTTTACCGAAACTTTTTACTCCAATTTTAACAACAGCTTGGTTATTTCCAAAACCGGCGGCAACCAAATACACGTTAAACTGGAACATGCACACGTTTTCCCCAGTTATATGAATAAAATTAAAATTGAAGACAAAGACAACGGGCAGCAATTTTCTTTTACCGACCTTGAAAAAGGCCTTACCCTTGAAATTACCAACCAAAACAAATCGGAAAAAATGAAACTGCTGCGCTTTTTGCTCGATGATTTTAACGAACCCTTCTACTGCAAAGCAAGCAGCCTGCCCAATGCCTTTATTGTATGGATTGACCTGAAAAAACTGTTCTGATACCGCATAACTTTTTTATTGTGCCCAATAAAAAAGCAGTTTTTAAACTTTGTCTGTAACTTTGCATCTTATTTCAGTTGCAATTCCTAATTTTCAATAATCAGTTAATCCATGAAAAAAACGTTGTTCCTCCTGTTCGGGCTGTTGGGCTGCCTGCTCTCTGTTAAAGGGTTTGCACAGGTAGGCGGAAATGACAAAGCCGTTAGCACTCCCGAATTTTTACCCGATGCCATTTACGAAACCCGTTACTGGACAAATATGGCCAACCCCTACGACTCTAAAGTGTACATTGATACTATGGTATTCTTTGGCAATGAAAGAGCCGCTTTTGAATACACCAGCATCAACTGCAAATCGTACAGTTGCCGCCATAATGACTCGCTCATTTATGTAGTAATGCCCAAGTTTTCTTCTATGGAAAAAGAATGGGTGCTGGGTAAAAACTTTGTACGCCGCATGTATCAGGTAAATGTAAACTTCAGGGGCTTTGACCGAACCATTTACAAAGTGTATGTAAGCGACCTTGAAAACCGCGACTCCGGCATGGGCGACTACGCCTTGGTTTCAAAACAGTTTGGTATTATTTACCGCTACAACACACAAGGTGAAATTTTAATGCTTAACCGCATTGACGTAATCCGAAACGGCAAGGTAATGGACGAAATTGACCTGCTGCCCCTGCATATTGAACTGGGTAAAACCGATATTTTTACCGGCTACGATTGAACAGGGTAAACTTTTTCTCCGGAAAAAACTTCGGATGCAGCCTTTAAGGGTAAAGGCTGTCCGAAGTTTTTTTTATATCTAAGCTCATGTGCTCATTTTTATTCATTAACTCATTTTACATTACAAACATGAAAAAAACATTTTTCATCTCAGCATTGCTGCTTGCCTTGGCAGCCTGCCAAACTCCTGCCCCCGACAACAGCCAGCAAGCCCCTGCCACACAGGTAACCGAAAACACCTCGCCCACACCACCACCGGCAGCCCCCGCTACCGACACCCTTTGTTTTGAAACCAAATCGGGTAAAGATGTTTTCAGTCTTCAACTTATTATAAACGGAAACAGCGTTTCGGGCAATCTCGATTATAAATATTACCAAAAAGACGGCGCCTACGGAACCCTCTCCGGAACCATAGAAAACAACCTTATTGTTGCCGATTACGCCTATACCATTGAAGGCTCTGAGCAAACAGAGGTAGTAGAGTTTAAGCTGGAAAACGGTAAAATTAGCCGCAAAAGAGGAGAACTCGCCGAAAAAGATGGCAAACTGGTACTAAAAGACCCCGCCAAAGCCCCCTACAACGAAATATTTACCCAAATAAACTGCGCTGCTTTTGAGCATAACTAAACCGTACAAGATCATGGGCACGCAACTGCTGCTGGGGTAACCCATTTACTTTTGATACAGCCATTGGGCCGGGTTTAATTTATTGTTACTTTCCCATATTTCCAAATGAACAACCGACTCATCATCATCTGTATTTAAATACACACTGCCAATGTTTTGCCTGGTTTTTACATCAGCGCCTTTTTCTACCGAAACCTCGGCAAGGTTGGTATAAACGGTAAAGTAGTTGCCATGTTTTATAATAACCGCCCACTGAAAAGTGGGGTTAAACAAAATATTGGTTACTTTGCCGTTAAACAGGGCACGCACCTTGCTGTTGGGTTGGGTGGTAATATCTATACCGTTGTTGGTGGTGGTTATGTTTTTTAGTATGGGGTGTGGGTTATTGCCAAAATTAGAGGTAATAACCCCTTTTTCAACCGGCCAAGGTAGCTTGCCCTTGTTTTGTGCAAACTCATCAGAGAGTTTAAGCGCTTCGGGGCTGGTATCTAATTTTGTTGTTCTGTTGCTACCGGTGGTAGTGCCCGCCGTTGCCTTGGCAATAATTGCTTTTATTTGTTTGTTAAGGTCATCAAGGGCAAGTTGTTTTTCGCGCAGTTTTTGCTCCATTTGTTTTTCTTTGCGCTTAAGCTGCTGCAACACAACATCTTTGTGTGTTTTTTCCACCTCAAGCGTTTCGCGTTCGGTTTGCTTGTTGGTAAGCAGGTTGTTTTGCTCTGTTTTTTCCTGCTGCAGCGTGGACAGTTTAAGCGCCAGCGTGTCTTGTGCAATGTGTATTTGCGCCAACTGATTTTGCCGGTATCGGCGGTAGTAATCAAGGTATTTCATGCGCCTGAACGCATCGTTTACACTCTGTGCCGAAAACAGGAAAAGCAGTTTGTTATAGTCGTTGCGGTTGAGGTAGGCGTTTTTTACCGATTGGGCATAATCCTCTTTCAACGCTTCAAGTGTAATTTGTAGGGAGTCTATCTGAAACTCAATGTCGGCCATGCGCTTGTCAATAAGGTCAAGGTTATCGGCAAGGTTGGAAATAATCTGCTCGCGGTTTTGAATTTTCTTTTCGAGCAAAATAAGCGTATTGAGCGATGTTTCTTTTTCTGAGCGGGTATTGCGCAAAATATCTTTGGCAATATCCATTTCCTGATACAATTGCCGGCGTTTTTTCTGCAATTCCGATTTTGATTTTGCGGGCTGTGCTTGTAGGGTAAAAGCGAAACAAAGCCACAGCAGCACAATTGGCGCTGCTGATATTGCCATAAATGCCGCATTCTTAATGTATAACCTCATACCTGTCGCTTACCGAAAAAGGAAAATCCATTGGTTCGTTTACCTTTATTTTAGACAATTCTATGTCAGCCTCATATACCTCAGCAGACGAAAACCGCACCAGGCGTTTATGCGCAAAAGGTTTATTGCCTACCGGCTGGTAGTTGCTTAAATCTACCCCAAGGTGGCGCTGGTTGACCGAATCAACCACCATAAGGCGGGTAATGGTATAGTTTTGCGGTTCAATATACACCATAAATTTGAGGTTGTCAGAGCGGTCTTTCAAGCAAAAACCGCCTTCGGGTTGTTTTTCTATTTCCGGACGGTTGGCTTTTACCGGAAGTTTGGTGCCCAGCACAATTTGCTGAAGGGTAGAAAAATCGAGCGGATAGCCCACCACGCTTTCCAAATACCCTATGCCTTTTGCATAGTAGCGTTTGTTAAATTTATCGAGCACTTTTACCGAGTCGGGGGTAATAAGGGCGCGGGCTACCTCTATTTTAATGCCAATGGTAGCATATACCGACATCCAAATGAGCGAGTCGGTTTTCAGACGTATATCGGCGCCAAAAGACTGTTGCTGGTTGCCAAAGCCGGCCACTACCTTTGCTTTGGCGCCAAACCACCTTGGCTGCAATTCATTGGCAATTAATTTTTGTTCCAGCAGCAGGGCTTCTGAAGAAACAGCCGCCGTGTTGCCGCGCCCTGCTTTTTTTGCGCCCGAACAGGCAGGCAGCAACCAAAGCGCTATAAACAGCAGGCTGCTAAAAAAAAGAACATGTACAGGCGTTTTTTTCATGGGGTGTGTTAGGGGGCAAAGCCGCTGCAAGGGTTTTAAGGTAAAGGGTTTGGGGGCACAGGAAGGCAATTTTGCGGCATGTAGCGGTTCTTTTCTGTACTGCCCGGTTTTATTCGTACAGTTTGCGGTCTTTTATTTTTTTGTCTAAAAACTCAGATCCGCCGTTTTTTTCTTTGGCTTTTTTCCAGTTTTCAACGGCTTTATCGGGTTCATTGAGTTGAAAAAGAATATCGCCGTAGTGTTCCAGCAGGGTAGCGCTGTTGTCGGTATTGCGCGAAATTGCTTTTTCAATCCACAGGCGGGCATCGGCATATTTTTTTTGCTTGTACAGCACCCAAGCGTAGGTATCTTCAAATGAGCTATTGTTGGGTTCCAGTTGGTTAGCTTTTTCAGCCATTTGGGCAGCGCGTTCCAGGTTAAAATTTCGAAGTGACAGAAAATAGCTGTAATTGTTAAGAATATACGGGTCGTTGGGGGTAATTTTAAGGGCTTTTTCAAAACTGTTATCCGATTTTTCGAAGTCTTTTGTTTCGTTATATATTGACCCCAACAGGGAGTACATTTGTGCGCTCAGGTTTTGGTTATCGGCGCTGATGAGGGTTCCTTGTTTAAGCGATTTTATGGCTTTGTCGTAGGTTTTAAGCTCATTACAGGCAATGCCGTTAAAATAGTAGGGGTAGGGCTGGTTCGGGAAAAGTTCAATAACCTGCGTGCTTACCGATGCCAGTTTGTCAAAGTGTTTCAGTTCGTAGTTGATTACCAGCATTTGGTGCCAAACTTCATAACTGCTTCCGTCAATTTGCGAGGCTTGGGTAAACTGTTGCAGGGCTTCTTCTTTTTGGTCGTAGGTATTGAGCAGGTCACCGTAAATAATATGTGCCAGCGCTTCGGTGGTGTGGGTATCGGTTACTAATTTTACCAGTTCAAAAATGCGGTCTTTATCGGCAGGGTTGGCGGCTTTTTGTTCTACCATAGGACTTAGCCGTTGGGCTTTGGTGGCTAGTGGCAGTTCGGGGTCGGCAAATGCTTTTTTTAGTTTTTCAAAAGCTTGTGCCGTTTCGCCTTTGGTTTGCAGGTAATCTGCCAGGGCCAGGTTGGCGTAGGGGTTATCGGGTGCTGTTTCCATTAGTTTGTTATATACCTCCTGCGCTTTATCGGGCATATTGTTTGCCTGATATAGTTCGGCAAGGGTAAGTTGGTAGCGCACTTCGTTCGGAAACGCGTTGCTCAGCTTTTGCAATTCGGCAACGGCTTTATCAAACTGCCCGATGCGAATATAGAGTTTTTGCTTTTGTATGCTTACGTCTTCTAACGGGCCGGTGCGTAGTTCCAAAGCATCATATACTTTAATGGCTTCGGCATATTTGTTGGCTTGTATAAGCATGTAAGCCCAGTCAAAGTAAAAATCATAGTCAGACGGGTACAGGCTTACAACCCGTTCGTAAACTTTGGCGGCTTCTTCAAAGCGGTTGTTTACAGACAATGTTTCGGCATACAAGGATTGATACCATTTATTGGCAGGGTCGGTTTTGGCAGCGTTTTCGGCATAAAGTAAGGTTTGTTCTTTATCGTGGCTGTCGTAGAAAATACGTGCCAGTTCATACATGGCAGCGTCGTGTTTGGGCTGTAGTGTGAGGCAGAGTTTAAATGCCTGTATGGCGCCCTCTGCATCTCCTTTTAGGTTGGCAACTATGCCGTCAAAAAACAATTTTTGTGCTTTTTGTGCTTCGGCATTTTCGCTTTTTGATTGTGTGGCGCCGGTTTTTTTACCTTTTTTATCGTTGCCTTTTTTATTCTGCGCTTCGGCCTTTTCCATAGCGCCGGTTAGCAGCAACAACAAAAGTGAAAATGCGGCTATGGATTTACCCATATTATTCATTTACTAAAATGTTGATTATGTGTTGTAATAAATCTTTACCGAAAAATACAGGCGCATTAACAAAACCCTAACTGCCACCAAAACCGGCATATAAATTCCCGAACTTATGCCCTTTGGCCGGTTGCCTTGTTTTTTGCTTTGGTTTTTATAACGTACCGGCCGCTTGTTTTAATATAACAGACAAGTGCGTATGAAACAATAAATTGCTACTCAATGGTTGAGTAATCGCCTAAGCTCAGGTCTTCGGCATGTCCGTTAAGATGAACATGGTTACCAATCATGGAGTTTAACAAAATTTTGTTTTTTATGTTGCTATAGTCTTGAATCATGGAGTTTTTTATAACAGAATGGTCAATTTTGGTGCCTTCGCCCACCGAAACATGGGGTCCAATAACCGAGTTGGTAATAACGGTGTTGTTGCCAATATAGCAGGGTTCTATTATAGTGGCATTTTGCAGTATGGCGTTGGGGGCAATAAGGTCTGCTCCCTTTTCGCGCATATGTTCCAATACACGCTGATTGGTGTAAACGGTAGCGTTTTTATTGCCGCAATCAAGCCATTCTTCTACTGCGGCAATGCCAAAATGTGTGCCTTTTTGCTTCATGTTTTCCAGCGCCGAGGTAAGTTGGTATTCGCCTTTGTCTTTTATGTCGTTGTCAATAATATATTGCAGTTCGTTGCGCAGGTATTGCCCGTCTTTAAAGTAGTAAATGCCAATAATGGCCATATCGGAAACAAAGGTGCTTGGTTTTTCAACAAACTCGGTAATTACGTGGTTGGCATTGAGTTTTACCACGCCAAAGCGGCTGGGGTCGTCAACGCGGTGTGTCCATATAATACCGTCGGCGGCGGTATCTATTTTAATATCTGCTTTAAAAAGGGTATCGGCAAAGGCCACAATAAGGTTTCGGCTCATAATTGTTTGGGCGCATAAAATGGCATGTGCGGTTCCTTTTGGGTGGTCTTGGTAAAAAATATGGCCTTTTGCACCGGCACGGGTGGCAATATCGAGCAGTTCGTTTTCTACGGCGGTGCCAAACTGCCCCACTACAAACCCAATGTTTTCTACGGGTTCACTGCACATTTCCACAATGTCTTCTACCAGCCTTTGCACAATGGGTTTGCCGGCTATGGGTATAAGGGGCTTGGGTATAGTTAAGGTATGTGGTCGCAAACGGGTACCTCTGCCGGCCATGGGTATAATTATGTTCATAACAAACGGATAAAAAAGATGAAGGTAAATGGGTTATTATTGGTGGTTGGTAGCAGTTGGGTGTACGGTTAAGGGTTATTTTGGGCGGTGGGGTAAAATTGGCTTTGCGGTTTTGGTTGTATTAAAAGCTAAGTGCCGGTACTGCCAAAGCCGCCTTCGCCCCGTTCGGTGTTTTCTAAGGTGGTTACGGCAAGCCACTGTACGTGCTCGTGCCGGGCAATTACCATTTGTGCAATTCGCTCCCCGGGCATAATGGTTTGCGGCAGCCCCGAAATGTTGGCCAGTATTACGCCAATTTCGCCCCGGTAATCGGCATCAATGGTGGCGGGTGCGTTGGGCAAAATTAGTCCCTTTTTCAGGGCAATGCCGCTGCGGGCGCGTAATTGTGCTTCGTAGCCGTGCGGCAGTTCAATATAAAGCCCGGTAGGAATGACTACGCGGTCGAAGGGAGACAGAACAATGGGTTCTATCAAATGGGCGTGAATGTCCATACCGGCGGCTCCGTAGGTAGCGTAGGCCGGCAGCGGGTTGCCCGATGTATTGATTATTTTAACCTGCAGGAAGTGGGACATATTTTTGTTTGGTAAAGGAGGACGGGGTAAAAACAAAGCGTGTATGAAATGCTTTAGGGTAAACGGGTTTAATGTTGGGCGCGGGAAATTTCAGGCGTTTTGTAATTCAATATCAAACTGTACCAGATCAACAAAGCTGTGCACCCGTTCTTCAATTTCGGCGGGGGTTAATTCCAGCAGGCGCTCGGTGCCAAATTTTTCAACACAAAAAGACGCCATTGCCGAACCATATATAACCGCCCGTTTAAGATTGGCAAAATTATGATGCCGGCTTTTGGCAAGGTAACCCATAAAACCACCGGCAAAGGTATCGCCGGCACCGGTAGGGTCAAAAACATCTTCCAATGGCAGCGCCGGAGCGAAAAATACGCTGTTTTCATGAAATAGCAACGCACCGTGCTCACCTTTTTTTATAACCACGTATTGTGGCCCCATGCCCATAATAGTACGTGCACCTTTTACCAGCGAGTATTGACCAGATAGCTGCCGCGCTTCTTCATCATTAATAATGAGCACATCTACCAGAGCAAGGGTTTTCATCAACTCGTCCCAGGCAACATTCATCCAAAAATTCATGGTATCCATGGCAATGAGTTTGGGGCGTTTTTTGAGCCGCTCTATTACCAGCCTTTGTACGGTGGGGGTAAGGTTGCCCAACATTACATAGTCGGTGTTCTGGTAAGTGTCCGGAATAACTGGGTCAAAATCGGCCAGTACGTTTAACTCGGTAGTAAGTGTGTCGCGGCTGTTCATATCTAAATGATATCGGCCCGACCAAAAAAAACTTTTTTCGTCTTTTCGTATCTGCAACCCCTCTGTTTGGCAGCCGCGCTCTTGCAGGTTATTGATAAAGGTATGCGGAAAATCGCCCCCAACTACCGATACCAGCCTGATATCAGAGGTAAAATAGGATGCCGACAAACTAATGTAACTGGCTGCGCCGCCTATAATCTTATCGGTTTTACCAAAGGGTGTTTCAATAGCGTCAAACGCCATAGATCCTACAATTAATAAACTCATATTGCTATTTAAAATTATTGATGATGCCTGAGCAAAAATTTCTGCAAATATTGCACATTTTATTGGGATAGGCTATACCCAAAGCAGCCTTTCCTTTGGGTATTACCTTTTTTAAAAAGTTGCAAAAAAAAATGCAGCAGGAACTTTGCATATTCCATAAACGTTCTTACCTTTGCCACGCTTTAAAAGCGAGCCTCCTTAGCTCAGTCGGTTAGAGCAACGGACTGTTAATCCGTGTGTCCTAGGTTCAAGTCCTAGAGGGGGCGCCGGTTTTATTGAAAGCCTTGCAGTTTAATATTGCAGGGCTTTTTTCTTTTGTTTTTATATGGGTGCCATTTATTTCGGACATACCCAAAAACGCATATCTCCATTGTGAATAACAGCAGTTCGGGCATAGCCAAATTATCACTCGGCACTATTTTTTTTACCGTATTTTTAGATCTGGTAGGGGTGGGTATAGTGCTGCCCGTTACGGTTCCGTTGCTGCTTAACCCGCAATCGGCCTTGTTGCCCGTGCATTTTTCCGAAGCAGTTCGCACCATAATACTAGGTTTTTTAATTGCCTCATACCCAATAGCTTCTTTTTTTGGCGGACCCATTTTAGGGTCATTGTCAGACAAATACGGGCGCCGGCGCCTGTTGTTACTTTCTTTGGCGGGCACCTGTCTGGGGTATTTGGTTTTTGCTTTGGGTATTTATGTGGGCAGTATTTACCTGCTTTTTTTAAGCCGCATTATTGACGGGTTTACCGGTGGAAACATTTCTATTGTGCAATCGTCTATTGCCGATATCAGCGATGATGCTTCCAAGGCCAAAAACTTCGGGCTTATTGGTATGGCCTTTGGCGTGGGTTTTATCATCGGGCCGTTTTTGGGCGGCAAATTATCAGACCCCAACTTGTCGCCATGGTTCAATTACGATACGCCGTTTTTATTTGCCGCCTTGCTCTCTTTGGTGAATATTGCGCTGGTAGTGCGCAATTTTTCCGAAACGCTGCCGGCGCCCGTAAACCGCCCTATCAATGCATTTACCGGCATTAAAAACCTGCATCAGGCTTTTACCGATCCCCGCATTGGTATTTTGTTTGCTGCCGTGTTTTTTTACAACCTCGGCTTTAGCTTTTTTACCCAGTTTTTTCAGGTATTTCTGGTAAAGCGTTTTTCATTCAACCAATCGGGTATTGGTGATTATTTTGCCTATATAGGTTTGTGTATAGCACTGGTACAGGGACTTGTGGTACGAAGGTTAGCCGTTAAATACCGGCCACAGCAAATTTTGCGCTACAGCCTGCCGGGTTTGGCAGTGGCTTTGTTTTGTGTTATGTTGCCGCAACAGGCCTGGCAATTGTACTTAATTTCGCCGTTTATTGCTTTGTTTCAGGGGTCGTCGGCGCCTAATACCACTTCGCTGGTATCGCAAAATGCTTTAGAGGGGCAGCAGGGTAAAATGTTGGGCATTAACCAATCTGTATTGGCTATGGGGTTGGCCATACCGCCCATTGTTGCCGGTTTTATAGATACCATAGATGTGAGGCTGCCGTTAATTGCCGCATCGGGCAGCGTTTTGCTGGGGTATGTGCTCATGATGCGTTTCCTCAAAAAGTAGCCGGCAATATTGCGCTGAATATTTGCCGAGCAGTCACCTCCTGCATGGTAAATTCCCAATGCGGGCAATCCAAAAGTAACTTACCTTTTCACAACATCTTACCGGTGTTTTCTTCTTACCCCGGCGCTTTCATGCTAAGTTTAAAGTAAGCTATGCGCATGAGCAACCAGGTAGGCAGCATTACCCCCACAAGCCGGTACAAAAAGCCAATATACCCGCCCGGAATAACTACTTCGCACCCCTTTAACATGCCTTTGTAGCCGTGTTTGGCTACGGTTGGGGCATCTAAGGCATCGAAATGGTTAAAAATAGCGGCATGATGCATACCGGCAGCATTTTTAAAATTGGTGCGGGTAGGCGGCGGGCAAAGGGTGGTTACGGTAATGTTGGTTTTTTGCTCTTTCAGTTCAAAATTGAGCGCACGCGACATGGATAATACAAAGGCTTTGGTTGCCCCGTACACTGCAAACAAGGGGTTAGGCTGCATAGCTGCCACCGATGCCACATTAAGAATACGTCCTTTACGGCGAGCCACCATAGCGGGTAAAAACAACTTGGTTAGCTCAAACATGGCATTGCAGTTAAGCAGTATCATGTTGTGTTCCAGTTCCATGCTGGTTTCGGTGAAAAAGCCGAAAGAACCAAAGCCTGCATTGTTTACCAATACATCGGGTTGTAAACCGGCTGCTGTTACCTCGTTAAATACCTCGGTTGCGGCAGCGGGCAGGGTAAGGTCTTTTTGTATGGTAATGACCGGCGTTTGCGGAAAATGCAGCAACAGGTGGGCTTTTGCTTTTTCCAGTTCTTCGGCCGGTTTTGAAACAAGAATGAGGCGGTAGCCATCGCGGGCAAAAAGTTGTGCCAGCTCAAAACCAATACCGCTTGAGCCGCCGGTTATTAATACACAGGGTGCCGGTTGTTGTTGCATAAAACGAAGTTAAACTAATGGCAAATATAAAACAAATAAGAGCAAGTTGGAAAAATAAACTTTTGTGTTTGGCAAATCTCGGTATAACAAGGAATATTAAAAACAAAAAAATAATTTAATTCAAAAGTTGCATGAAAAACCTTTGCGAACATTGCAGAATCTATTGCGTTTTTTGCGGTTCATGACAAAATAACAGGAGAGATGGTAAGAGCGGTTTTCGTTTACCCCGTTTGTTTGCAAACCCGCAAACCGGTTTTTCAAATAAACAGCATAAGCCCCAAGGCTCTTGTTTAGGTATGTTAATACAGTATTCGGGTTTTAATGGTATGTTCAACCTGTCGCAGCTGATTAAGAATTACTTCAGAGTTTATGTTTTCAATATCCAGCACCACGTAGCCTATTTGCTCGTTGGTTTTTAAGTACTGCCCCACAATGTTGGCGTTAGATGCCGATATAATGGCGTTTATGGCCGAGAGCACACCGGGCACGTTTTGGTGAATGTGCAAAATGCGGTGGGTGCCGTGTACGGGTGCAAGGTTTAGCTCGGGTATGGTATGCGAGCCAACAGTGGCGCCCTTGTCTAAGTAGTTGGAGAGTTTAAGGGCCACATCTATGCCTATATTTTCCTGTGCTTCGTAGGTAGAGCCGCCAATATGAGGGGTAAGTATAACATTGCCCAAACCTTGCAGCGGCGAGGCAAAATAATCGCCGGCCGAAATAGGCTCTGCCGGAAAAACATCTATGGCTGCTCCCGAAAGGTGTTTGCTTTTCAGTGCATGGCGAAGGGCGTCAATATCTACTACATTGCCACGGCTAAGGTTCAGCAAAATGGCGTTTTTTTTCATTTGGGCAATGGTTTGCCCGTTCATCATGTTTTTGGTAAGCGGGGTAGCCGGCACGTGCAGCGTTACCACGTCCGATTTGTCGAGCAGTTCTTCCAGGGTTTCTACCGCGGTGGCGTTGCCCATTGGCAGTTTGGGTTCTATATCGTAGTAGATAACCTTCATGCCCATAGCCTCGGCCAGTACCGATACTTGCGAGCCGATATGACCGTAACCCACAATGCCTAATTTTTTACCGCGCACTTCGTAGCTGCCACCCTTGGTGGTTTTTAACCAAACCCCTTCGTGGCAACCACGGTCTTTTTCGGGTATGCGGCGCAGCAGCATAATAATTTCGGCAATTACCAACTCTGCTACCGAGCGTGTGTTGGAATAGGGCGAGTTAAACACGGCAATGCCTGCCTCAGTGGCTTTAACCAAGTTTACCTGATTGGTGCCAATGCAAAAACAGCCTATGGCCAACAGTTTGCCGGCATGGGCTATAACTTTTTCGGTAATTTGCGTTTTAGACCGAATGCCCAACAGGCGCACATCCTGAATGATTTCAACCAACTCCTCTTCGGGTAGTGCGCGCGAAAGGCTTTCTATATTGCTGTAACCTGCTTTTTCAAATATTTCTATGGCCGAACGGTCAATATTTTCGAGCAGCAAAATTTTAATTTTATCTTTCGGAAACGAGGTTTGCAGCAGCGTTTCGTTATGATGGTTTGTTGTGGTTTGCATGGTATTTAACAATAAAAGGTTAAAATGCCCTGTGTAAAGGGGGTAAAAGCTTACAATACTTCGCCGGCTTTCAACTTTTCGGCATTCTCAGCCACTTGCAGCGCTTGTATCATTTCCTGTATGTCGCCGTCCATAAAAGCCCCAAGGTTATACATAGAGATGCCTATGCGGTGGTCGGTAATGCGGCCCTGCGGGTAGTTGTAGGTGCGTATTTTGGCAGAGCGGTCGCCGGTAGAAACCAATGTTTTGCGGTGCCGCGCAATTTCATCTATATGGCGTTGATATTCGGCTTCGTAAATTCTGCTGCGCAGCATGGTCATGGCAATTTCGCGGTTGCGTATTTGCGAGCGCTCTTGCTGGCTTTCTGCCACCGTACCGGTAGGAATGTGGGTAATGCGCACTGCCGACTCGGTTCGGTTTACGTGCTGCCCGCCCGCGCCCGATGCCCTGAATACATCTACACGCAAATCGGCGGGGTTAATCACCACATCAACCTCCTCGGCTTCGGGCAGCACCGCCACCGAGGCAGCCGAAGTATGTACCCGCCCCTGCGACTCGGTAACCGGAACCCGCTGTACGCGGTGTACGCCCGACTCGTATTTCAACTCGCCATAAACCCCGCTGCCTGTAACCGATACAATAACCTCTTTAAAACCGCCGGTACTGCCTTCGCTCATACTCATCAACTCGGTTTTCCAGCCTTTTTGCTCGCAGTAGCGCATATACATACGGTATAGGTCGCCGGCAAAAATAGCTGCCTCATCGCCGCCGGTACCGGCCCTTATTTCCAATATGGCATTTTTGTCATCTTCGGGGTCTTTGGGTATGAGCAGTTGTTTTAACTCCTCCTCCAATTCGGCAAGCTGCGTTTCCAGCTCGTCTAAATCGGTTTTGGCAAGTTCCCTGAATTCGGGGTCTTTTTCGGTGCGCAACAACTCTTTGTTGCTTTCAATATTTTCGGTCAGGTATTTATACTTATGAAACGCCTGCACAATGGGTTCCAGGTCTTTGTAATCTTTGCCCAGTTGTTTATAGCGTTTCAGGTCGCTCATTACAGAGGGGTCGGCAAGCTGGTTGGCAATGTCTTCCCATCGGTGCTTTATGGCTTCTAACTTGTCTAACACGGATAAAAATTTTTGTTTTAAGGCTTGCAAAACCCATATTGCTTACCCGACAGCAAAGTCCGGGTTTTTAAAACAGTTGGGGTTGTTGCATGGCGCGGGTAAAACGCATATTAAATATTTAAGGTTGGTTTGCTACAGTATGAAACTGCTTTTAAAAACGTTTTTACTACTTTGGGCTGCAAACCGGACGCAAAGATAGGCATTTTTACCCAAAAGTACACAGCAAATGAGCCATACACCGCAGAACGCTTGCAGTATTGATAAAAACAGCTTAATTTCGTACAAAAAATTACCCTGTGTTTCAAAACCCTGCCCGTTTAAACCAACTAACCAACGCCTTAGTTGGAGTGCTTGCCTTCTTTACCCTTTTGTATCTGGGGCGCAGCCTGCTCATACCGCTTACCGCATCGGCTATTTTATCTCTGGCCATTTACCCTCTGGTAGCCCTTCTCGAACGCAAAATGCACCGCGGCATTGCCATTTTGCTGGTTTTGTTCCTTATAATATGTATGCTGTCGGCAATTATTACCCTCATAGCATTACAAATAAGCAGTTTTGTAAAAGATCTGCCGCTTTTGGAACAAAAAATTGCAGACCTGCTCCTTTCCTTGCAAGATTTTGTAGATAATACCCTGCAAATTGACCCCGAAAGACAGTTTAGCCTCCTGCGCGATAACATTATGAGCTTTTTTAACACCGGTATCAATATTGTTGGCACTACCATTAATATTACATCGGGCATTCTTTTTTACCTGTTTATGATGCCCGTGTATATTTTCTTTATGATTTACTACCGCGAAATTTGGAGTAACTTTCTACTCGAAGTTTCGCCCCGGCAACACCGCCCCCTGTTGTCCGAAATACTGGCCAAAATGAACCTTGTTGTAAGAAACTATGTGGGCGGTATGTTTTTGGTTATTATTATTGTAAGCATTCTCAATACCATCGGGTTCTTAATTGTAGGCATTCAATACGCCCTGTTCTTTGGTACGCTCATTTCATTTTTAGCCATCATACCCTATTTCGGCATTTTTTTGGCTTCTACTCTGGCGGTTCTTTATGCCTTTATTACCAAAGACTCCTTGTGGTATCCGGCAGGAGTGCTTATTGTAAACAGCGTGGTACAATTTCTCGAAGCCAACTTTATAACCCCCTCCATTATGCGGCAGCAAGTGCAGCTAAACCCACTTATTGCCATTACCGGTTTGCTCTTTGGCGGTTTTTTGTGGGGGGTAATGGGCATGATTTTATCAATTCCCTGCCTGGCTATTCTTAAAATGATACTCGATAACATTGAGCCTTTTCGCCCTTATGGCCGCCTGATGGGTGTAGAAAAGCCCCCCAAAAAAAGCCAACCCACCCCCCAATTGCCCGAAAACCCCGATAACTAACCCCCCACCATCCATGCGCCACCTTTTGCCAGGTAGCGCCGGCATACATCACCTTTTTCGGGCGTTTTGAATTATTTAAACAGGGTTTGTAAAAAAACACTATTTTCGCACCAAAGTTAATAGCATGGTAGCATCAATGACCGGTTTTGGCAGAAGTACAGCACGGGTTGGCGGAAAAACAGTAACCGTTGAAATAAAATCGGTAAACAGCAAATATTTCGATATTTACCTGAAACTGCCCCAAATATTCCGCTCAAAAGAAACCGAAATCAGACGTCAGCTATCCGAAAAACTCTACCGAGGCAAAGCCGAAGTGATTATTACCACCGAAGACGCCGACCTTGAACGCGCCTACACCATTAACAAAACAGCCATTGTAAGCTATTACCGGCAACTTAAAGCCATCTGCAAGGAACTGGACATTGCCCATACCGACAGCCTTTTGCCCGCCATTTTGCGTCTGCCAGAAGTGGTATCGGGCACAGCTTTTGAACTCTTAGACGAAGAATGGCAACAGTTGTCAAACCTTATTCACCAAGCCCTGCTCGAACTGGAAAACTACCGCCTTGCAGAAGGCAATGCCCTTAAATCCGATTTTGAACACCAAATCGGTATCATTTTACAATACCTTCAACAGGTAGAACTGCTGGCGCCGCAAAGGCTCATGCAGGTAAAAGAAAGAATTACCAAAACCATAGATGATTGGCTCCTTTCTGAAAAAGCAGATATGAACCGCTTTGAACAGGAACTCATTTACTATTCCGAAAAATTAGACATTAACGAAGAACTGGTTCGCCTTAAAACTCATTGCCAATATTTTTGCGAAGAACTTGGTACCCCTCGCACCGAAAAAGGAAAAAAACTGGGCTTTATAGCGCAGGAAATAGGGCGCGAAATTAATACCATAGGCTCCAAGGCCAACGATGCCACCATACAGGTGGCCGTAGTGCAAATGAAAGATGCCCTTGAGCGTATAAAGGAACAACTGCTTAATATTGTATAACCGCAAAAAAAGGCGCCGGTCAGCTATAAACCCTATTGCTTCATCTAAAAACAGAATCACCAGTTCAGCAAATGACCGAAACACCTGCCCTCCCCACAAACCCCTCCGGTAATGGCAAACTGGTAGTATTTGCCGCACCTTCGGGCGCCGGTAAAACTACTCTGGTAAGACATGTGCTGGCAGTATTGGGTAACCATATTGCCTTCTCCGTATCGGCAACCACCCGAAAACAACGTGCAAGCGAAATAAACGGCAAAGACTACTACTTTATATCACACGCGGAGTTTGTACAAAAAATTAACAACAACGAATTTTTGGAGTGGCAGGAAGTGTATGACGGCAATTTCTACGGAACTCTTAAAAGTGAAATTGAAAGAATCTGGCAACAGGGTAAAGCAGTTATCTTTGATGTAGATGTGGAAGGTGCTTTCAACATCAAAAACATATACCCCCATAACACCCTTACCGTTTTTGTAAAACCACCTTCCATTAAAGCCATCAGAGAACGTCTCATAGGGCGAAATTCCGAAACCAACGAAATGCTTGAAAAAAGAATAGAAAAGGCAGTCTTTGAATTACAGTACGAAACCCGCTTCGACATAGTGCTGCTCAATGACAAAATAGACGAAGCAAAAGCCAAAGCCACTGAAATAGTAAGCGGCTTCCTGCAACGTAAACCCGAAATGCCCTAACCCGTCCTTTTTGCAAATTCCTGAAAACCAAATAGTTATATCCATCTTTCCCATTTTCTTGAATTTTTTTTCAAAAAAGTTGGATAAAAGTTTGGTGGTTGTTTTTAGGGTTTTTATCTTTGCACCCGCTTTTGACGGGAAGGACAGTTTTTCTGTTAGGAGTTGGAAAAAAAGTTTTGAAAAAGATTTGGAGAAGAGTTGCGAAGGTTGTATCTTTGCACTCCGCGAGGGGGATTTGAGCTGAGAAGTTCGGATTTTTTTTTGCTAAGAAGTTTTTGACAGTTCATTAGATAATATTGGGAAACAGGTAAGCGGACAGAGAGTGTAAAGGAGAGGACATGCTTGTCAATTTTTTTGGATACAAGATATCAGACAATGGAGAGTTTGATCCTGGCTCAGGATGAACGCTAGCGGCGG
>NBMY01000081.1 GCA_002212985.1 Sphingobacteriales bacterium TSM_CSS | reverse complement strand
TGGTATTGGGTGCAAACCGCTTAAGGGTAGCCTCCAACCATTGGGCGCAGGCTTTATGTTGGGCAGTGCCGGGTACACGGGGTCCAAAATCAACCTGTTTTTGTACAAAGGCATACGCCGAATCGGCATTGAAAGCGGGTACAGTTACTGCCGGCCGCGCCGATGTTTGCTGGGTGGCGCTGCTGCCCGAAGCAGGAGCATTGCCCGGCTGTTTAGTGTCGGAAGTGCAGGCAAAAACCATTGGCAGCAGCGCAAAAAATGCCATACCCCAAAGACGGATTACTGTTTTCATGGTGTTTAAAAAAGCGTTTTAAAAGTTAAATGCCTGCCTTTGGCGGTTATTCAACCGTCCAGGTGGTACCGTCTTTACCGTCTTTTACCACTACGTGCAGGCTGTTGAGGCGGTTTCTGATAAGGTCAGAGGTAGGCCAGTCTTTTTTGGCGCGGGCTTCGGCCCGTATATCTAAAATAAGGCTCATCAGCCCGTCTGACAGTTGGTTGTTGGCAGCCGCGGTGTCGTCGGCAAGCCCCAGCACATCTTGCACAAATGCCGGAAAAACGCTTTGCAGGCGGTTAAAAGTTTCTAAGCCAAGGGCATCGGGCGGAAGTTGTTTGTTGTACAGGGCATTAATTTTACCCGATAGTTCAAACAAATCGGCCAGCACCATGGCGGTGTTAAAATCGTCGCTCATATGATCGTACAGGGCATTGCAGGCTGCCTGCACGGCCGCGTCTTCATCGGGCATTTGCGGCGGGGTGTTGCCCGGGTGTTGCAGTTCGGGCAGCAGTTGCAGGGCGTTCATAAGGCGTTTGTAGCCTTTTTCGGCGGCCAGCAGGGCGGCATCAGAAAAATCGAGGGTGCTGCGGTAATGGGTTTGCAGCATAAAAAAGCGCACCGTCATGGGGCTGTACGGTTGCGACATAAATTTGTTTTCGCCCGAAAAAAGTTCGTGCGGTAATATGGAATTGCCTAAGCTTTTCGACATTTTTTGACCGGTTATGGTTAGCATGTTGCCGTGCATCCAATAGCGCACAGGAGCTACGCCGCAGCAGCCCACATTTTGGGCAATTTCGTTTTCGTGGTGCGGAAACTGCAAATCCATGCCGCCGCCGTGCAGGTCAAACTGCTCGCCAAGGTATTTGGTGCTCATGGCAGAGCACTCCAAATGCCAGCCCGGAAACCCTACACTCCAGGGCGATTTCCAGCGCATGAGGTGCTCGGGAGAGGCTTTCATCCAAATGGCGAAATCGGCCGGGTTGTTTTTTTCGTCCTGACGTTTTAAATCGCGGGTTTCCTGCAATAAATCATCCACCACTTTACCCGATAATTTACCGTAGTGGGGGTATTGTTGTACAAATTTAGCCACATCAAAATATACCGAGCCGTTTTTTTCATAAGCCAAGCCGTTGTCCAGAATTTTCTGCACCATTTCAATCTGTTCCATCAGGTGTCCTGTGGCGGTAGGCTCTATAGAAGGCGGCAGCACGTTAAACTGTTGCATTACCTGCCTGAAACCGTTGGTATAGCGCTGTACTATTTCCATGGGTTCCACTTGTTCCAAACGGGCTTTTTTACCTATTTTATCTTCTCCTTCGTCGGCATCGCTTTCTAAGTGGCCAACATCGGTAATGTTGCGCACATACCGAACGCGGTAGCCTAAGTGCAACAGGTATCGGTACACCAGATCAAAAGTTATAAAGGTGCGGCAGTTGCCTAAATGAACATCGCTGTAAACGGTGGGTCCGCACACATACATGCCCACAAAAGGCGGGTTTAGCGGCTCAAATACTTCTTTTTGGCGCGAAAAGGTGTTAAAAATGGTGAGTTGCGATTTCATGGCGCAAAGATAAGGGTTTTGAGCAAACCGGATGCAAGATAACCGGTACATATTTGAACTGTACCCCCCGCAGGTAGTTGATGTTTATAAACAGGTGGTTGTTGCAAGAAGTTTGCTAATGCCATTCTTTACTCAAGCTACTTACCTTTACAGATGGCCTGAATTGTAAGAAACGCTAAACGCTTATTTATTAAAGTCTTTAAGGCTTTCCCCTTTTTTACGCTCCATAAGCATTGACCGCACAAGAAATAACGGTTACAACAGAGGTAGTGCAAAAAACGCAGCAACACTCCTCCCTGCATAAAAAATCATAATATTAATTTAATATGATCGCACCTATTGGTATTTATTGCACATTTTCACATCTCTTTGATAAAGCTACTTTCGTTCTTTTTTGTGCTTTTAATGAATATTCATACTTTATTTTCCAAAAAAACGACATATTGCAAGGGCTGTTTGCTTCTTTTTACGGGCTGTCTCTTACCGGTCATTAACCTCCTGCAGCCAGTAGCGTTTGTTTTCATACTCCAATGCCGGCAGGAGTAATAACGGGCTTTATCTGCTGTTATTTTCCTGCTGACGTTTATAAGCGAGTGCTGCGTTTTGCCCCGAAGCAAACTGTTGCAACTACTTAACATAACTCATATTTCCCATTACTTCTCGTTTGCTCAGTGCCCGATAGAACGCTAAAGTTGATGAAATTAGCGTAAAGGTTTTATCAATAACGGTTGTAGCGATTTAACCAAACCCAACCTTGCTTGCGTTAAATTCTCCTGCCGCTGTTGTATGCAAATAAACAACCTGCAGTACCAAAAGCAATTTGTTTTAACCTATTTTTTCGCTAATTTTGCTCCACAATTCTTTACCCCATTTTATCTGCAACATGCTTATTATAGACAACGCCATTATTAGCAACGAGGTAATTGAAGAACAGTTTGTTTGCAACTTAACTGCCTGCAAAGGCGCCTGCTGCGTAGAAGGCGATACCGGCGCCACGCTGCAAGATGAAGAACTGGCCATTTTAGACCAGATTTACCCCATAGTTGCCCCCTATCTTACCCCCGAAGGCAGAACAGCCATAGAGCAGCAGGGGCGCTATGTATTTGACCATGAAGTGGGCAACACCACACCGCTTATTAACGGCGCAGCTTGTGCCTATGTAATTTTTGATGATATGGGTATTGCCAAATGCGGCATTCAAAAAGCCTTTGAAGAAGGAGCGGTTAATTTCCCGAAACCCATATCGTGCCATTTATACCCTATACGCATTAAAAAGTTTAACAACCAATACGAAGCGGTAAACTACGAGCGGTGGAATATTTGCAAACCGGCCTGCCGGTTGGGTAAACAGTTAAAGGTGCCGGTATATGCTTTTTTAAAAGAACCACTCATTCGCAAATACGGCGAAGCCTTCTACCAACAACTTGAAGCCGCCGCACAGCACCTTAAAGAAACCGCTGACGAAGATAACAACGGGTAACCCCTCGCCGCACGCTCCGCTCAACTGCAACTATTAACACAACCGGTAACACAACCGGCTTTAGCGGTCATACAAACCCGCTTGTCTGCTGTTTGCCATTGTAGTATTTTTTTGCATTTATTGGCAATAAAAAAATATTTTTGGAGTTTCAAAAAACAGGCACGAAATTTGCCCTCTTTTAAAGGAAGCGGTTAAAACATATTTATGCGAAAGCGCTTGTTTAAAAGCTATTCAAGCCCGAAAACTCGCATAGAAAACCAGTCGGTTATTAGTCGAGTTTAGGTTTGTTTTACCGCTACAATAATTGAAACAACCACTATTCATGAAAAAAATTTTGCTGTTACTGGCAGCATGTACCATTAGCCAGTTTATTCATGCTCAATGCAGCATTACCCTTGGCGGACAAAACCCGCCGTTTTTTGTTTGTACCTCACAGTTGCCGCTACAGTTAGACGGGGTACCGGCAGGCGGGTCGTTTAGCCCTACGGCCGGGGTAATAGGCAATATTTTTAACCCTATTGGCCCGGGTTCTTACCCGGTTACCTACACCACACCCGCAGGCACCTCGTGTACGCAGGTGGTAGTGGTAAGCGCCCCCAGCCAAACAGCCCAAATTATTGAGCCTTCCTCTGCTTTTTTCTGCGAGAACGATGCGCCGTTTGCCTTGACAGGCAGTTTGGGCGCCAACCCGGCCGCCACCTTTCTTATTGATGGTACGATAGCCACCAACACCTTTGACCCCGGCATTTGGGGCGCCGGCCCACACCTCATTGAGTACACGTTTATTGACCCCGCCAATGGCTGTGTAAGTACCGATGACGTTACCATTAACGTACTGCCTACGCCCGACATGGCTTTTACCGGCCTACTGCCCCAATACTGCCTTACCGATGCGCCCACCGCCCTGATTGCCACCAATTTTGCCCCCGGACAAAGCACCTTTAGCGGCCCGGGCGTTACCGGCATCAATACATTTGACCCTTCACAGGCCGGAGCCGGCATACATACCATTACCCACAGTTATACCGATTTTTCGGGCATTTGCTCCAATTCGCTGAGTGTGCAGGTAGAAGTGGTTGACATTAACATTATCCCCAATTTTACCGCCATCGGCAGCATTTGCAATACCGGCAATACCGATACGCTGGTTTATTCGGGCACAGCCATTCCGGCAACCTACAATCCGGTTTTTAACTGGAATGTTGCAGACGGAACCATTACCTACAACGGCGGCGATACCATTGTGGTAAACTGGCCAACAACCGGCAGTAAAGATATAACCCTTAACATTACCGGCGTACCCTGCCTTACCCAACAGGCAGCCCAAACCATTGATGCGGGCGGGGTAAACATTGCTTTTGAACAAACAAGCCAAAACGCCTGCTTTTCGGCAAACGACACCCTTGTTTACACCGGCGGACAATTGCCCAATGGCGCACTGCTCAACTGGGCGGTTACCGGCGGCAATATTCTGCAAGAAACGGGCAACCTGCTGGTAGTGCAGTGGACCTCGCCCGGCGAAAAAGAGGTGTCGCTCGGTATTTCGGGGTTGCCCTGTATTGTGGAACCGCTGGTACAAACCATTACGGTAGGTGGTGTAGAGGTAAGCACTATTGAAAATCAAATCATAGAACGCGGAACCGAAATTGAACTTACCACCACGGCAAACAGCAGCGCAGGAACCATTACCAACTTTGAATGGACACCCGCCGCCACCCTTAGCTGTTCTGATTGCGAAAATCCCGCCGCCAGCCCGCAGCAAACCACCACCTACGCCGTTACCGCCACCGATATAAACGGCTGCTTTGCCTCCGATACCGTAACCATTACCGTTATTGACGACCGCAGCGTGTTTGTGCCCAATATTTTTACCCCCAACGGCGACGGGAGAAACGACGAACTGCTCATTTTTGGCAAAGGAATTGCTGCCATTGACTTTACCATTTACGACCGCTGGGGCGCAAAAATTTACCACACCACCAACCCCGATGACGGCTGGGACGGAACCCTTGACGGCGAAGCGCTCAATTCGGGCGTATTTGTTTACACCTTATCGGTTACTTTTTTTGATGGTCAAACACAACTTGTTACCGGTAATGTAACCCTTGTAAGGTAGCAATTACCCATTTTTTACCTTTCTACAAAACAACACCAGCAAAACATGAAACGCATTTCGGTTTTCATTTTCATAGTGTGCCTGTCCGGCCTGTTTTTGCATCGGGCAATGGCGCAAGACGTTCATTTTTCGCAAAACTATGCCACCCCGCTTTTCATTAATCCTGCCATGACCGGCCTCATCAACGGCGATGTGCGCGTAGCGGCAGTGTACCGCAACCAATGGGCTGCCATTATGCCGGGCGTATCGTTCAGAACTGTTACCGCCTCGGCCGATATGAATTTTCCGGGTGTTGGCGAAAATGACCACCTGGCCGCCGGCCTGCTGCTCTATAACGACCGCGCCGGCGACCTGAACTGGGCTACCAATTACCTCGATGCCGCTTTTGCCTACAACCTGGGGCTGGCCCCCGAAACCTACCTTTCGGTGGGTTTGCAGGGCGGCATTAACCAACGCAATTTCGACCTTGCCAACGCACAATTTGGCGACCAAAGCGACGGAACCGGCTTTAACCCCAACCTGCCCACCACAGATGTCATTACCGCCGAAAGCCGGCTTCGGTTTCATGCAGGAGCAGGAGCCATGTTTTACCGTGCTTTCAGCGCCCGGAAAAATGTATTTTTGGGTGCCGCCATATACCACCTCAACAAACCCGATATTGCCGTAACCGATGCCGAAGACCGTTTTAAAACCAAATTATCGGTACAAGGCGGCGGAAGTATTCAGTTATCGGAAAAATGGGATTTGCTGCCCAGCGCCTATTACATCATGCAGGGTCCGCATTTTAAAGCCGATGTTGGAACCTTTGTGCGCTATGTACTGGCCAGCAACCGCTATACGGGCTACGACAAAGCTTTTAACATTGGCGCATGGCTGCGCGCCGGCAGCGATGTAGATAAAGCCTTGGGGTTAAATGCCCTGGTAATTGCCGGTAAAATTGACTACGAAAATTTTAGTTTGGGCGTAAGCTACGACCTTACTTTATTTTCGGGGTTAAATAATGCCAACAATGGCCGCGGCGGCGCCGAAATAGCCCTTATCTACAACGGCCGGCTTCGCCCCTCACGCCCCGGTGCACTTAACTGCCCCAGATTTTAGCGGGCTGCAACGGGTGTTTTTCGGTAAAGGAATTTTTCCGGTTGAGCGTGACGCCCTGCATCGGGAAACTTATTGAACCGCTTGTGGTAGCAGCCCGTTTGTAAATTTGGTGTATCTTTGAACAAATTTTACACTTTTCAACCCCGCTGCATTCTTACTTTGGGCATGGCAGAGCAATCTATTGGCAGAAAACTGGGTTATTGGGCGCTCAAAGCAGGCGCATGGTTTTTTATACTGTCTTTTTTGTGGGCAGTCCTGTATATTGGGGTAAACCCGCCGGTTACCTCCATTATGCTTAAACGCAAAATAGCAGCATGGCAAGCCGGAGAACCTGCCATGCTCAAGCGCCAATGGCTCGGTTACGAGGATATTTCGCCCTACATGATTTTGGCCGTCATTGCCACCGAAGATCAAAACTTTCCTTTCCATAAAGGGTTCGATTTTAAAGCCATTTCTCAGGCTATAGAGCATAACCAGAAACAGGCAACAAAAAAGCGCAAACGCATAAAAGGCGCCAGCACCATTAGTCAGCAGGTGGCAAAAAACGTGTTTTTGTGGGAGGGGCGCAGTTGGCTGCGCAAAGGGTTAGAGGTATATTTTACCTTTCTTATAGAAGCCCTCTGGAGCAAAAAACGCATAATGGAAGTGTACCTGAACGTGGCCGAAACGGGCAATAAAATTTTTGGCGTTCAGGCGGCCGCACAAACATATTTCGGCAAACCGGCCACACAACTCAATATGGAGCAGTCTGCCCTATTGGCTACCGTATTGCCCAACCCGCATAAAAACAATCCGGCGCGCCCCAGCCAGTACATGCTTAACCGCAAAATGTGGGCAGTAAGGCAAATGCAAATGCTGGGCGGAAAAAATTTTTTGCAGGCGTTGGAATAACCGCTTTATCTGCCAATTGCGGCTATTTGGCAGGATAACTTATGACGCTGCCGGCGCTTCTTCAAACTGCAATTTAAGCAGGTAGCGGTAAAGTCCGTCGGGTTTGGCGGCCAGTTCTTCGTGGTTGCCACGCTCGGCAATGGTGCCGCCATCCAGCACGTAAATAGTATCGGCCTTGCGCACGGTTGACAAGCGGTGGGCAATAATAATGGTGGTGCGGTTTTCCATAAGCCGGTCTAAGGCTTCCTGTACCAGCCTTTCCGATTCGGCATCGAGCGAGCTGGTGGCTTCATCGAGTATGAGAATGGCGGGGTCTTTTAAAATGGCGCGGGCAATGGCAATGCGCTGCCTTTGTCCGCCCGAGAGTTTTACCCCTCTTTCGCCCACCAGCGTATCTAACCCCTGCGGAAAACCGCTGATAAAATCCCACGCATTGGCTTTTTTGGCGGCAGCTATTATTTCGGCATCGGTGGCATTGGGTTTGCCGTATAAAATGTTTTCGTGTATGGTTCCGCCAAACAGAATAACCTCTTGCGGCACCAGTCCTATATGGTGGCGAAGGTGGGTTATGTTGAGGGAGGTAATGGGCTGCCCGTTGAGGTAAATAGCGCCCGAATTAACATCGTACAAACGCATAAGCAATTGCACAATGGTAGATTTTCCGGCTCCGCTTGGGCCTACCAGCGCTACTTTTTCGCCGCGGCCTATTTGCAGGGTAACGCCTTTCAACACCTCAATATCTTTGCGGGTGGGGTAAGCAAAACGCACATTTCGGTACTCAATATTGCCGGTTAGGGCGGGGGTTGCCGTTTCTGCATCGGGCTGAAGCGCCACTTCGGGTTTTTCGTGCAAAATTTCTACTACCCGTTCCGATGCGCCAAGCGCTTTTTGCAGGTTTCCGTACAAATCGCCCATGCCGCCAATGGCGCCGCCAATAAATACGGTGTATAAAATAAACCTGATAAGCTCGCCAATGGTAAGGCTGCCCTGCTGCACCAATACCGCCCCGTACCAAAGCACCACCACAATACCGCCAAACACGGCCGATATAAGAAAGGTAACAAACAAGCCGCGGTATTTGGCTGTGCGCATGGCTATGGAAACCACATTGTCTATGGCTTTTTGGTAGCGGCGGGTTTCGAACCGTTCATTGGTAAATACTTTTACCACCTGTACCGATTGCAGGGTTTCTTCTACCACCACACCGGCATTGGCCAGTGCATCTTGCGTTTGCTTAGACATTTTGCGAATAAACCTGCCAAAAAACATAGCCACCACTATGGCAACCGGAAAAGTGGACAACATGAGCAGGGTAAGCCGCCAAGACGTTAGCCCGATGATGGTTAACCCAATAATTAACGTGGCAAACTGCCGCAGCAACTCGGCCAGGTTAATGGAAATGGCATCTTGCAATTGGGTAACATCTGCTGTCAGGCGGCTGGTAAGTTCGCCCACGCGGCGCTGCTCAAAAAAAGGTATGGGCAGGGTAATGAGCCGCGCATACAGGTCTTTGCGTATGTCGGCCATGGTATATTCGCTTACATAGGCAAACATTACAATTCGGGCATAGGAAAAAACACTTTGCACCACCAATATGCCCAACAGCAGCCAGCCCAATTCTCTTACACTCCATAATGTTTTTCCTTGTGCGGCATCGGCCAGCAAGCTGGCCACATACGGAAATAAAAGGGCGGTAAGGGTAGAAAAACCCAAAAACAGCAGTCCGGTAAAAAAATACCTCTTGTACCGCATAACATACCTGAATATTTGCAAAAATTTGCGCACCTGCCCGGCGTTGATGTGTTTGCCCGATTGGGCTTCGGCGGGCTGTGCCTCATCTGTTAATACCTCTGTATTGCTTGCCATAAAGAGTTGGGTTGCTGTTGAACAATTGTGTAGTAACAACTTTAGGGCATAGGTAGTTTAGCAGGCACCATACATCGGCTGCCAGATACCGGTTATTTCTAAGTTGCCGGACAGGCCAGACATTGGATGATTTAAATACATGCGATGCCTGAACGAGTAAAATTGCCATACCCGTCTGAAGGAAAAAACTTGTGCGGCGCAACAAAAAAACCAAACAAACGTTTGGTAAATATGCTGTCACTTTGTAACTTTATGCCCCGAAAAATAACCACGGCCACATGCCAAAACAAAAAGTAAGCGACAAGTTTATTATAAAGCAATCTTTGCTGGTTTTCAGGAAAAAAGGGTTTTACAATACCTCTATGGCAGATATTGCCGAAGCCTGCGGCCTGCTGAAAGGCAGCCTGTACCACTATTTTAAGAGCAAAGAAGATTTAATGAAAGCGGTAATAGATTACATGCACAACTATTACACGCGCGAAATTTTTTCGTTGGCCTACGACGAACAATTGGGCATGAGGCAAAAGCTGAAAATGCTGGCCGATGCATCGGAAAATCAGTTTTTTGCCTCCGAAAGCGGTTGCCTGTTTGGCAATCTGGCTTTGGAAACATCGGGCAATATACCGGAGTTTTCGGAATTGGTGAAATTGTTTTTTGTAGAATGGATGAAAGCCATGGAGCATATTTATGCCGAAAAATATGCGCCCGAAAAAGCCCGTATTCTTGCGCAGGACTGTGTGGCGAGGGTAGAAGGCGCCGTAATGATGATGCGCCTCTTTAACGACAAAGAATACCTGCGCCGCGCCCACTTGGAAATAATGAACCAATTGGAGTGAAAGACCGGCTCAACCGGTAAAAGCCTTACCCGAGAACCGCCGGCCCACCTTATAATTTTACCCCAAACCATACAAAACAACAGCAACGGGCATTAAAAGAAGAAACAAACGTTTGGTAAAAAAACAAGTATTCATAACTCATCATTCATAACTCATAATTTTATTTTTCTATGGAAGAAGTAATAACCGCGCCCGGTGCAGCCAAAGCTGCCCGCCAAGCCACAACCCGCCACATTAAGAAAGTGGCTGTTCTGGGGTCGGGGGTTATGGGGTCGCGCATAGCGTGCCACTTTGCCAACATAGGGTTGCAGGTGGTACTCCTTGACATTGTACCCCGCGACCTTGCCCCGGCCGAACAAGCCAAAGGGTTAAGCCTGCAACACCCGCAGGTGCGCAACCGCATTGTAAATGATGCCTTGCAGTTTGCCGTTAAATCAAACCCCTCGCCGCTGTACCTCAAAGATTTTGCCGCCCGCATTACCACGGGCAACTTTGACGACCACCTGCACCTTATTAAAGACTGCGACTGGGTTATTGAAGCCGTAGTAGAACGGCTCGACATTAAACGGTCGTTGTTTGAACGGGTAGAACAACACCGCAAGCCCGGCACGCTCATTACCAGCAACACATCGGGTATTCCCATCGGGTTGCTGGCAGAAGGCAGAAGCCCCGATTTTAAAAGCAATTTCTGCGGCACCCACTTCTTCAATCCGCCCCGCTACCTTAAACTGCTGGAAGTTATTCCATCGGAACATACCAACCCCGAAGTGGTAAACTTTTTTATGCACTACGGCGACCTGTTTTTGGGTAAAACCACCGTTCTCTGTAAAGATACCCCCGCCTTTATTGCAAACCGAATAGGGGTTTTTTCTATCATGGCCATTTTTCACGTAATGCAGGAAATGGGGTTAACCGTTGAAGAAGTTGATGCCCTTACCGGACCGCTTACCGGGCGCCCCTCATCGGCAACGTTTCGTACCTGCGATGTAGTAGGTATTGATACGCTGGTAAAAGTAGCCCAGGGCGTGTACGACAACTGCCCCGACGACGAAAGCCGCAGCCTTTTTGGCATACCCGGCTACGTGCAAAAACTAACCGAAAACGGCTGGTACGGCGATAAAAGCGGGCAGGGTTTTTATAAAAAGGTAAAAGGCGAGGGCGGTAAAAGTGAAATTATGGCGCTCAATCTGCAAACGTTTGAGTACCAGCCCTCTGCCAAACCGCGCTTTGCCAGCATTGGCGCCGCCAAACCCATTGACGATTTGAAAAAACGCCTGCAAACGCTGCACGCCCACGGCGATAAAGGTTCGGAATTTTTAAACAAGGTGGGGTATTTGCTGTTTCGCTACGTAAGCCACCGCATACCCGAAATTACCAATTCCGTCAGCACTTTAGACGATGCCGTGCGCGCCGGCTTTGGCTGGGAACTTGGACCCTTTGAATACTGGGATGTGCTGGGTGTTGAAAAAACGGTAAAAGCCATGGAAGCCGCCGGCATACCGCCCGCACAGTGGGTATATGAGATGTTCCAAAACGGCAACAACACCTTCTACCGCTCCGAAGCGGGTAAACGCCTTGCCTACAACCCCGCCACCCAACAGTACGAACCCATATCCGGCGCCGATGCCTATATTAAATTAGACAACTACCGCAACCAAAAACCGGTATGGAAAAATACCGATGCCACCCTGCACGATATTGGCGACGGGGTGCTTTGCTTAGAGTTTCATACCAAAATGAACGCCATTGGCAGCGGCATTTTACAAGGCATTAACACCGCCATTGATATTGCCGAACGCGACGGCTGGAAAGGATTGGTCATTGGCAACGACAGCACACAGGCATTTTCGGCAGGCGCTAACTTAGCCATGATTTTAATGCTGGCCATTGAACAGGAATATGACGAACTGGATTTTGCCATTCGGGCTTTTCAACAAACTACCGGGCGAATTCGCTACTCCTCTATTCCCGTAGTGGCAGCGCCCAAAGGACTTACCCTTGGCGGCGGCTGCGAGGTGTGTATGCACGCCGATAAAGTGGTATGCGGCGCCGAAACCTATATTGGGTTGGTGGAAGTTGGCGCCGGCGTAATACCTGCCGGCGGCGGCACCAAAGAGTTTGCCCTGCGCGCTTCCGATGCTTATTTTGAAGGCGATGTGCAAATTCCTACCCTGCAAAAATACCTCATGAACATTGCCACTGCCAAAGTAGCTACTTCGGCCAATGAGGCCTTTGAAATGGGGGTTTTCAGAAAAGGAAAAGACGTAATGGTGGTAAACAGCGACCGCGTAATTGCCGAAGCCAAAAAAGTGGTGTTGGAATTGCACGAAGAAGGCTATACCCAACCCGTGCCAAGAACCGATGTTTGGGCTTTGGGACGCTCGGCATTGGGTACTTTTTATTCGGGTATTAGCGCCATGCGTTTTGGCGGTTATATTTCAGAACATGATGAACTAATTGCCAAAAAGGTAGCCTACGTTATTTGCGGCGGCGACTTATCGGCTCCCACACAGGTTTCGGAACAGTATTTCCTTGACCTTGAACGGCAGGCATTCCTTGAACTCATGACACAGCGCAAATCTTTGGAACGGGTGCAAAGCATCTTAAATACAGGTAAACCGCTTAGGAATTAACCATTCTTTACTTGTTTTAACAATGCCGAAAAAAGCAATTTTAATACCCTGATACCATGTACACACAACTCTTGCACTATATATGTAACTGGTTCAACCAAAGCCATGTGCCATATATGGTTACAGGTAGTGTGGCATTAAATACGTATGCACTGCCCCGCTCTACGTTTGATATAGACATTGTTATAGAAGTGCCTTTATCAAAAATTGATGCGTTTTTACAGCTTTTTCAAAAGGGCTTTTATATAAACGAAGAAATTGCTAAATCGGAATTGCTTCATAAAGGCATCGGAATGTTTAATATAATTGACCATCAAAGCGGTTATAAAGTTGATTTCATTATTAAACAGCATAGTTTGTACGAAATAGTGAAGTTTAATAATCGCAAAACCGTTATCTTTGAACAGGTTCCGATAAGTGTGTGTAGTCCCGAAGATTTGGTAATTTCTAAACTACAATGGATACAGGAACTTCAAAGTGAACGGCAGATGAACGACATTAAGGCATTGCTTCAATATCCAAACTTAAACAAATACTACATTTTACAGTGGATTCAGGAACTGCAATTACAAACATTCGGGCTAATTTAAACCTTGTTTTATGCAAGACACTCCTCAGCATGTAGCAGATTTGCAATATCGGATTTTTCTGGCAAAAACGCCCGATGAGCGTTTTGCTATGGGTATCGCCTACATTGAGCATCATTGGAAATTAATGCGCGCCGGTATCCAATCGCTGCATCCGCAATATACCGAAACGCAAATAACACAAGAGGTTATTAAGCGCATGAAACAACAAGACAGTAGTTTAAACTGGCTGAATGTGGGTTAAAACAATTTTTTTTAACTAAAACAAAACAAAAAAAGAATGCAAGAAGCATATATAGTTGCCGGATACCGCACGGCAGTAACCAAAGCAAAGCGGGGAGGTTTCAGATTTGTTCGCCCCGATGATTTGGCGGTAGATGTTATAGCGCACCTGCTTAAAGCAGTGCCGCAGTTAGACCCCGTAAGGGTAGAAGACCTTATAGTAGGCAATGCCGTACCCGAAGCCGAGCAAGGGTTGCAGGTAGGGCGCATGATAGCCGTGCGCGTACTGCCCAAAACCACCGCCGGTGTAACGGTAAACCGCTACTGCGGCAGCGGCGTGGAAACCATAGCCATGGCAACCGCCAAAATACGCGCAGGTATGGCAGATTGTATTATTGCCGGCGGCACCGAGTCTATGTCGCTGGTGCCAACGGTAGGCTGGAAAACAGCGCTCAACTACGAAGTGGCCAACACCACCCCCGATTATTACTTAGGCATGGGCCTTACCGCCGAAGCCGTAGCCAAGGAGTACAGCATTAGCCGCGAAGCACAAGATGAATTTTCTTACCACTCGCACCGCAAGGCGGCCAATGCCATACAACAGGGTTATTTTAAAGGCGGCATTTGCCCCATTACCGTAAACGAAGTGTATGTAAACGAAAAAGGCAAACGCGCTCAACGCCAGTTTGTGATAGATACCGATGAAGGCGTGCGCACCGATACCACCATTGAAGGACTTGCCACACTAAAACCGGTTTTTGCCAACCGCGGCACCGTAACGGCGGGCAACTCCTCACAAACGTCTGACGGGGCTGCTTTTGTGCTTGTTATGTCGGAGCGAATGGTAAAAGAATTGGGACTTACTCCCATTGGGCGCATGGTAACCTGTACGGCGGTAGGCGTAGAGCCTCGCATTATGGGCATTGGCCCCGTTGCTGCCATACCCAAAGCGCTAAAAATGGCCGGTATGAACCTTGCCGATATGAACCTTATTGAGTTGAACGAGGCTTTTGCCGCCCAATCGGTAGCGGTTATACAACAGGCGGGCTTAAACCCCGATGTGGTAAACATAAACGGCGGTGCCATTGCTTTGGGCCACCCCCTTGGCTGCACCGGCGCCAAACTTACTGTGCAACTGCTGCACGACCTTAAACGCACCGGCGGTAAATATGGCATGGTTACCGCCTGTATTGGCGGCGGACAAGGCATTGCAGCCGTTTACGAAAGATTGAACTGATTTGTATTTTTTACCTCGGTTTATAACCTAAACCCTGCTATTGTCCGTCAAAAGGCCAGTGGCAGGGTTTGTTGTTTGTTCACCTTACATTTAACCGGTGTTTCTATTGCCGGCAGGTGTTGTTAGTAGTACCCTTTACCCTGCGATTTCCAGTAGCGCATAAGTACAAAACCAAACAACATACCGCCCAAATGTGCAAAGTGTGCCACATTATCGCCGGGGCTGTTTTGCACGCCCATAAACAATTCAATAACGCCCAAAATAACCACCAGATATTTGGCCTTTACCGGCACAAAAAAGTAAACATACAACAGTTGGTTCGGAAACATCATGCCATAAGCCATGAGCAACCCGTAAACAGCGCCCGAAGCGCCCACGGCAGTGCGCAGGTTAAGAAAATACTCGCGGTAGTCGTGTACAAACTTTGTTAAATCGTTCAGCAGCAGTTTGTTGTCGGGTTGGTTGGCAAACTGGTTAAAAGTTTGTTCAAAGCCCATGTACCCGCGGTACATGTCGTAGTTAATGTAT
Source organism: Sphingobacteriales bacterium TSM_CSS (assembly GCA_002212985.1). Taxonomy (GTDB): domain Bacteria; phylum Bacteroidota; class Bacteroidia; order Chitinophagales; family UBA2359; genus UBA2359. The sequence goes on along the minus strand of NBMY01000081.1, from coordinate 23,627 downwards.
TCGCTTACAATAAAAGAATGGTGTTGGGTAAACTGCATCAGCGTATCGGCACCGGGGGCTGCCAAAAAGGCATCCATCAGGCGCAAATCGGGCAAAATTTCAAAGTACGAGGTAACAGAGTATAAAAATGCGGCACCCAACCCGGTTAAGAGGTAAAAGGTAAGAAATCGTTTTCCGCCCCAAATATTTTCGAGTACCGAACCAAACATCCAAAGGGTAAACATGTTAAAAAACAAGTGCCCAAAGTTGCCGTGTACAAACATGGTGGTAACAACCTGATACAGGCTAAAATCGGGGGCCAGCCACAAGTGCAGCCCCAGTTTATCCTGAAGGTCTATTCCAAAAGCGGTTTTTACCGCCGGAATGGCCAGCATTACCAATACGTTAATAATGAGGAGGTTTTTTACCACCTCCGGCATGGCATTAAAACTTCGGGGTTGTAGTTGCTGCATGAAACAATGGCGGTTGGGCTACCGTAATAGTACCGGTTTCACATTAACCCTTTTTTCGTTCAAATTGTTTTTCAATATCGGCTAAATAGTAGGTAACAATGGTAGGTTTGCCGGTTGGGGTTGCATAGGGCATATCGCAGGCAAAGAGTTGGTCAACCAATGCCAGCATATGGGCGGCGCTTAGTTTTTCGCCACGTTTTATGGCATTGCTGCGGGCCAGAGTTTGCGCCAGGGTTTGGCGGTGGCCGGTTTTCAGTTCGGCAAGGTTGAGTTTAAATTGTTCGAGCAGGTTTTCAATAATGCGCTGTTCTTCGCCCTTTAGTGTGTTATCGGTAGGTATGCCGCGGAGCACAAAGGTATGTTGCCCAAATTCTTCCAGGTGGTAACCCAAGGCGTTAAAATCGGGTAATATATGGCGCAGCAGTTCGGCATCGGGCCTTGGCAGGTCTATGGTTTGCGGAAACAGCAGTTGTTGGGTGGCCGGTTTGCTTTGTGAAAAAGATTTCAGGTATCGTTCATACAAAATGCGCTCCGATGCTGCCTGCTGGTCAATAAGAATAAACCCCGATTTAATTGATGACAACACGTAAGTATTGTGCAGTTGTACGGGTGCCACCTGTTCGGGTTGCTCCATGGTTTGCTGCCTGCTGGGAATAATGAGGGTTTCGGGTTCCTGTTCTTCTTCAAAGGGCGGCCATGTAAGGGGTTGTTCGGTTTCTTCATCGGGTTTTTCGGCCTGGGGCACTTCTTCGGTTTGGTACAGTTCTTCCCAATTAGCCGGAATGGTTTTTCGGTTTACCGGCCGGTAAGTATCGTTTTTACCGCCGCTGCCGTAACCTTTACCGCCCGAAATACCGTTTACCGGTTCTTTCTGCCCTTCGGCCGACGGTAAAAATTGTTCATTTCCGCCGGCAGAAGGAAAGAGGTTAATATTGGTATCAAAATCAATGGAAGGGGTAATGCTGTGCATACCCAAAGCGCGCAAAACGGTGGTTTTAACAAAGGTATAAACCACCTGCTCGTTGTCGAATTTTATTTCCTGCTTGGTAGGATGCACATTTACGTCAATACGTGCCGGGTCAATGTCAATAAAAATCAGGTAAAACGGGTAGGTTTGTTCGGGCAGCAGGTTTTGGTAGGCGGCCATTACTGCATGGTTCAGGTAGGAGCTTTTTATAAATCGTTCGTTCACAAAGAAAAACTGCTCGCCCCGGGTTTTTCGGGCAAAGTCGGGTTTTCCAACAAAGCCGAAAATGCGCAAAAAATCGGTTTCCAGTTCCACGGCAACCAGTCTTTCATTAAAGGCAGCACCCAGCAGCCCTACTACCCGTTTGCGCAGGTTGGTGGCGGGCAGGTGAAAAATTTCGGCACCGTTGTGAAACAACCGAAAACCTATGTTGGGGTTTGCCAATGCCACCCGCTGAAACTCTTCCAAAATGTATTTGTACTCAATGGCATCGGATTTGAGGAAATTGCGGCGTGCCGGTATGTTGTAAAACAAGTTTTTTACCGCAATAGAAGTGCCTTGTGCACATTGGCAAGGTTCATGTGTTTTTACCTCCGAACCCTCTATGTACACCATTGTTCCAAGGTCGTCATGGGGGCGGCGCGTTTTAAGTTCTACCTGTGCAACGGCGGCAATAGAAGCCATGGCTTCGCCCCTGAAACCCATGGTGCGTATGGCAAACAAATCGGTAGCGTTTTTAATTTTGGAGGTGGCGTGGCGCTCAAAGCACATACGGGCATCGGTTTCAGACATACCAGAGCCGTTGTCAATTACCTGAATGAGTTTTTTACCGGCTTCCTTTACAATAAGCTGTATTTGGGTTGCGCCCGCATCTATGGCGTTTTCGAGCAGTTCTTTTACGACCGATGCAGGGCGTTGTACCACCTCGCCTGCGGCAATTTGGTTGGCTACCGAATCGGGTAAAAGTTTAATAATATCTGACATGAAAGGTAATTTGTTTGGACAAGCAAAGTTAAGTTGCTTTACCGATTTTGCCCCAATTAGTTTTCAACAACGGGTATCAGTTTGTACACACCCGCCCGGTGCATAAGTGCCCGAAGCAAACTGCATTTTGACAGGGCTGCCGTTTTCAAATAGCCTACAGGGTTCTTGCCTTAACCAAAAACACCACCGAAAAAAGCACTAAAAACGGCACGGCAGAGGCAAGGCTTACTTGGTCAAGCAGAATGAGCATTGCCAGAGTAAGCAGCCCGGCCATCATTAGCACCCGCACCAACTGCCCGCTCTGCCGCTGCCTGAAACGCTCAAAGGTGCTTACCTCTTTGTCGGTAAAAGCACCCACTAATCGGCTTCGGTTTTTTTGCTTAAAAAATGCCCCGCGTTCCAATTTAATGGTATCTTCGCCGGCTGTTTGATTTTCCTTGTCGGTTTGGGGATCGTAATAGCGGGGAATGTAGTTAAACTGCTTGTGTTGGGGCAGTTTAAAAAAACTCGATTTCCAAAGGTTTTTGCTCATAAGGCGGCTTTTAGGCAGTGAGTACAATAAACAGATTCCGAGGCGGCAACAATGTTACCTCCTATCTTCTGGTAAAGATACAAAAACATGCGCGCTTATAAAAATAAAAAAAACAGCACTTTGGTTGATATTGTGCGCCAATTGTGTTTTTTTGCAAAAAAAAATTGTAAACAGGTAAACACCAAAGTTTTTTTTCAATATATTGAAGCCAATTTAAAACCTGCTGCAGCAGGTATGTTGTTAAACCCTGCACCCCTTTACCATAAACCCTTGAAACACCCGCAAACTCTATGGCGGCATTTTTTAAACCCTTGTTGTTGCTGTTTTTTTCTGTAACGCTGCTCATGCTGGCGCCGGTTCATTTGCAAAATTCCGTATCGGGCAATTCGTTTAAGTACGAAGGTTTGTGGCGTCAGTCTGAATGGGTGGAAGAACAAATGCAGAAATTAACACCCGATGAGCGCATTGGGCAACTGTTTATGGTAGCCGCCTACTCCAACAAAGATGCTGCCCATGAAGATGCCATTATGCGTCTTGTTGAACAATACAAAATTGGCGGGCTTATTTTTATGCAGGGTACACCGGCCAAACAGATATCGCTTACCAACCGCTACCAACTGGCCGCCAAAGTGCCCATGCTCATTGCCATAGACGGTGAGTGGGGTTTGAGCATGCGCCTCGAAAACACCCCCCGGTTTCCCAAACAACTTACCCTGGGCGCTATACAAGACAACCGCCTGCTGTTTGACATGGGTAAGGAAATAGCCCGTCAATGCCGCCGCATAGGGGTAAACGTAAACCTGGCGCCGGTGGTAGATGTAAACAACAACCCCAATAACCCCGTAATTTACGACCGATCCTTTGGCGAAGACAAATACAATGTGGCACAAAAAGGCATTGCCTATATGCAAGGCATGGAAAACAACGGCATTATGGCCTGCGCCAAACATTTTCCGGGGCATGGCGATACCAATGCCGACTCGCATTACACCCTGCCGGTTATTAACCACAACCTGGCCCACCTGCTAGATATAGAACTGTACCCGTTTAAAGAACTCATACAAAGCGGCATTGGCGGCGTTATGACCGCCCACCTGTCGGTGCCTGCATTAGACAATACCACGGTAAAACCCGGCGCTACCCAAACCACGCCCACTACCCTGTCGAAAAAGGTTATTACCAACCTGCTTAAAAACGATTTGCATTTTGAAGGACTGGTTTTTACCGATGCCCTGAATATGAAAGGAGTTAGCAGCTTTTTTGCGCCCGGTATGGTAGATGTAAAAGCCCTGATGGCCGGCAATGATATTTTGCTGTTTTCTGAAAACGTAGGTAAAGCCATTGAAGAAATTAAAAACGCCATTGCCCGAAATGAAATTACCCAAACCGATATTGACGAAAGGGTAAGAAAAATACTGAAAGCCAAATTTAAACTGGGCCTCGATAAATTTGAACCCCTAACGGTTGATAATATTTATGCCGATTTAAACACGCCCTCGGCCGACCTGCTCATCAGAAACCTGTACAAAAATGCCCTTACACTTGCCCGAAACGACCTGCAACTGGTGCCTTTTAAACAACTGGAAACCAAGCAATTTGCCTCGCTCAGTATTGGCGCCAATACGCTTACCGATTTTCAGCGCTACCTCGACAAGTATGCACCTTTTGAACATCATACTCTCAAAACCACCGATACCGAAAGGGCTTACAGCCAAAAATTTGAAGACCTCAAGGGTTTTTCTCAGGTTATCATCGGGCTGCACAAAATGACCAACAAGGCGGCTTCTAACTACGGTATTCCGCCCTCGGCCATATCTCTTATTAACCGGCTCAGGCAGGTTACGCAAGTAACCCTCGTGGTTTTTGGCAGCCCCTACAGCCTCAGCAATTTTGGCGGTATGGAAACCGTGCTGGCTGCCTACGAAGACAACCCCATTACCCAAAGCCTTGCCGCACAGGCCTTGTTTGGCGCCATTCCGCTGTTGGGTAAACTGCCCGTTTCGGCATCGGGGTATTATGCCTACGCACAGGGAACCGCCACTGCCGGCGCCCTTCGGTTTGAATACAGTATGCCCGAAGATGCCGGCATTAACTCACAATACCTCAGTCAACCTATTGACAGCATAGCCCAACAAGCCATTGCCGATGGGGCTACCCCCGGCTGCGTGGTGCTGGTGGCAAAAAACGGCAAGGTAATTTTTGAAAAAGCCTACGGCTACCAAACCTACGGCAAAGACGTGGCTGTGCAAACTACCGATATTTACGACCTGGCCTCGGTGACCAAAATTGCGGCCACTACACTGGGCATTATGGAAATGTATGAACGCGGTTACATGGGTTTGTACGATACATTGGGTAAATTTTTACCCGAAATTGACGGCAGTAACAAAGCCGGGCTGCGCATACGCAACATACTCATACACGAAGCCGGATTGGAAGCATGGATACCCTTTTTTGAAAAAACGCTTGCTACCGGCGTGCGCGACCAAATTTACCACCCCGTGCCCGACAGCACCTGGTCTGTAGAAGTGGCAAAAGATATGTACATGCGCAAAGATTACATACAGATTATGTACGAAACCATTAAAAACTCACCACTGCCCAACAAAGAGTACAAATACAGCGACCTTGGCTATTTTTACTTTAAAGCCATTCTTGAAAAATACGCCGGTAAACCCTTAGACAAATTTGTTGCCGAACGGTACTACAGTCACTTGGGCGGCAACACACTGGGATTTAACCCGCACCACCGCTTTAGCAAACGGCGCATAGTGCCCAGCGAAAACGATACCAAATGGCGGTTTCAGCGCGTACAAGGCTATGTGCATGATATGGGCGCTGCCATGCTGGGCGGCGTAGGCGGCCACGCAGGGCTCTTTGCCGATGCCAACGACCTGGCCATGGTAATGCAAATGTTGCTCAACAAGGGGCACTACGGTGGCGAGCGGTTTTTTAACCAAAGCACCATTGACCTCTTTACCGCCTACCAAAAAGAAGGCAGCCGCCGCGGACTTGCCTTTGACAAGCCCGAAACCAACCCAAACCTGCCCAGCCCTACAGGTAAACTTTGTTCTTACAAAACTTTTGGGCATACCGGCTTTACCGGCACCTGCGCCTGGGCCGACCCCGATAACGACCTGGTATTTGTGTTTTTAAGCAACCGCACCTACCCCAAAATGAACAACAACAAACTTATTGGCATGAGCATACGCAATAAACTGCAAGATGCCGTTTACGAAGCTATGGCAAAAAGCAGCGGTAAAATAAAATAACGCCGGTTATAGGGCTAAAAGAGCCGGTAAAAATTTAAAGGGTGTACAGCTACCCGCTACTTGGTCTGCGAATAAAAATCGAGTGTTTTTTCGTTAAGCAAGTACAAGCGGCCCTTTTCTACCCGAACATTGTTGGTATTGGTAGTTTTGGGCACCGGCACCGAATCGGGCATACCGGAGGCTACATCGTAAATAAAGAGGTTGCCATCGTAAAAATAGACAATTTTGTGGTCAATTACCTGAAAAGTCTCTGTTCGGGGTGTGCCGAAATCGCTGTTGGAAATAGCCGTATAAAAAGTGCCAAATACATCAAATGTAATAACCCCCATATCGGGCACGTTCATATACACCAGCCCGCCGCTTTCTACCAGAAAATTAGGTTCAACGGCTTCGCCAAACAATTGGGGCAGACTAAGGCTTTGCTGAATAACCTGGTAATTTTGGTCAATTTTTTTGAGCTTACCGTCGTTCATGTCATACACCCAAATATAATTGTCGTTAGAAAGGCAGGCGGCGGCCACGTTGTTCATGCCTAAGGTAGAGAGTTTGTACAACCGCTTGGCGTTCAGGCGCATGTCGGTGGTAATAATGGTAGAAAAATCTTTGTAAAAGAGCAGCACATTAAACGGGCTGGTGGCATCTACCGAGGTTAAACTGCCGTAACGCTCTTCGGAAAAAACGCCCAAAATGGTTCCGGTAGAGTCATACTTGATTACCTGATTTTTGTTGTTAATAACGTAGGCACTTTTCAGGTAATCGGTCGTTAAAAAGCGGGCATTCACCGGCACAGAGCTGATGAGGTTGTAATTGCCTTTTGGCGCCGGTGCAAATGAAAGCGCCGAAAATACTGCTGCCAAAAACAGGCTAAGCAGGGGTAAAGTACTTAAGTTCAATTTGTTGATGTTGATAAAGTGCATAAGAATTGTATTTTATCCAATCTCCGGAATTAATGTATAAACTGTTGTAAATAGGCACTTTAAGCGGTAAATGCCTGTGCCCGAACACAAAAAAATCAATGGGTTGGGTTTGGAGTTTGCGTTTGGTATAGGCAATAAGCCATTCGCCCTCTTCGCCCAGAAAATGCTCATCAGCTGTACCGGTGGCAATTCGGCTGCGTTTTGAAAAAAACGATGCCAGCCCAATTCCCCAATCGGGGTGCAATGCACCCAACAGGCGCTGACAAAGGCGGTTGGTAAACAAGTATTTTTTCAAAATTTTATAGCCTTTATCGTTGGGGCCTAAGCCGTCGCCGTGACCTATCATAAATGTTTTACCCTCTATTTGGGTTACAATGGGGCGGTGGTAAACCGGTATGCCCAATTCCTGCTCAAAATAACCAAACATCCACAAATCGTGATTGCCGGTAAAAAAATAAACCGGCAGTCCGCCGTCTGCCAATTCGGCCAATTTACCCAACACCCGCACGTACCCTTTTGGCACCACAGTTTTATATTCAAACCAAAAATCAAACAAATCGCCCAAAATATATAAACGGGTGGCATCGTATTGAATGGTATTTAAAAACCGTACAAATTTCTTTTCCCGTTCAAGGCTTGCCGCAGCATTGGGTACTCCAAGATGAAAATCGGATACGAAATATACTTTTTCGGCTTTTTGCCCATTTGGCGGGGTATTATTCTGGTTCATTTTACAAAGTTACTCAAAAAAACAATGTGCGCACCTGCCAAAAACTGCAAGCCTCTGGTTATGGTTGTTGGACGTTGTGTTCCTGTTCAATTAAAAAAAGGTAAACAGCTTTGGGTCCGTGTGCACCCAAAACCAGTGTTTTTTCAATATCGGCAGTACGGGCAGGGCCGGTTATTAACCCAATGATCGAGGGTAGCTGCGGGCTCCCTGCCGCCGTTACCAAATTAAGTGCCTGCTCAATGTCATAAACAATTTGATTGATGTAGGCTACCACTATATGTACAGGCGGAAACACGGTTAATGCCCGCCCCATTTCACTGCCCGATGAAACCAATATGCTGCCCGTTTGTGCTACCAAGGCAATGCAAGGGGTAATGCCTGCCGGTGTTTGAGCCGACAAAGCGGTTTGGGTATCAATGCCGGCCTGTTGCAATAAGGTTGTCCATTTGGGGCTGCGGCAGCAGGGGGGGTGCCATTGTTGCGCCTGTAGCAGCAGCGCAATTTGTGCGGCACAGGCAGCATCGGAACTACAAACCGAAAGATGCCCGCCGGCTTGTTCAAAGCGTCGGGTAAAAACAGATAAAACCGTTTCATTATCAGGCATATAAAAACCCGATGTTTCCTCTTCGGCATAGGGGCGCTCTGTTTTAATTTGCAATGCCTTGCTGAGGTTTTGCAAAATATTGCTGCGTGCGGTTTCGTTGTTAAACTGGTTTTGCAAAGGTTTTGTTTTACTGGTAAGCTATATGAACGAAGCAGGTAAATATTTGGTGTTTATTGGATTGTTGATAACAGCAATTGGTTTAATCTGGTGGCTGGCAGGCAGCAAATTTACCTGGTTTGGCAACCTTCCCGGCGATATTAAAATTGAAAAACCGGGTTTTACCTTTTATGCACCGCTGGCAAGTATGTTGCTGGTAAGTATGGTTTTAAGCTTATTGCTTTGGCTGGCGGGCAGGTTTATGGGTAAATAACGGGTTTAAGCAGCCCACTGTGCTATACATGTTGCCGGCTATATTGAAGCCCTGTGGTGTTCATGGGCAAGAATTGTCCATATTGCAATTGTACCAAAAAGGCATATATTTGGAAGCACCTTTGTTGACAATGATACATTTCATTTTACCGAAAAGACCGCAAGGGGGTTGGCAATATACGCAATTAGTTTGCGGTCTTTCTTTGCGTTGCGTTCCTTGCGGTTAAACGCTTTAAATTTGCAACACTACAAGCGAACATACTAAGGATCCCAAGTAGTTACGCAAGAAGCATAGAAAACGCCTCAGCAACCTTTTTTTACCGATACAATCTGTTTTAAAACTGCCATGAAACTGCTCAAATATACTGCTTTAGCTTTACTTGGAATTTATATGCTTGGTAACTTTGCCTGCTCTTTCAGAATAAGCGATACTAAGGCAGCGAACGAATTTAGTAAAGCCGGCGTACCACTCTCCATTTCCTATTTTTCCGAGGGTAAACTAAGCCTTCACTATACCCAAACCGGCATTGATACCAATGCTACCTTGTATTTTGTACATGGTAGCCCCGGCGGCTGGAACGATTTTGGCGCTTATATGAAAGACAAAGATCTGCTTGGGCATTTCAGAATGGTAGGCATTGACCGTCCGGGATTTGGCTACAGCAATTTTGGAAATGCCGAAAACCTTTGGCAACAAACCCGGTTGCTTGGCATGTTAATGCAACATTTGCAAAACGGCAAACCTGCTTACCTTATAGGACATTCATACGGTGGCCCGCTGGTAGCCGCCCTTGCAGCAACCTATCCCAAAGCCTTTTCGGGTTTGGTAATACTGGCCGGCTCCTTGGACCCTACGCTTGAATCGCCCGAAAAATGGCGTCCAATTCTGATGCTTCCCTTGCTTCGCAGTTTACTGCCCGATGCGCTGCGTGCCAGCAATGCCGAACTTTGGTATCTTAAAAAAGACTTGTACCGCTTACAGCAGCAATTACCCGATATTACCTGCCCTGTTTATGCAATACATGCTGCCAACGATATGCTGGTGCCGGTAAAAAACGTAAATTATATATGCCAGCAGTTTTGTAATGCAACCTATATACAAGATACTATTTTACCCACCGGCAACCATTTTTTGCCATGGAACCGCTACGAAACAGTTAAAAAGCTGTTGCTAAGGTTAGCTTCTGCTCATACCCACTAGCCGCCGGCAAAAAGGTTAATCTTTGCAGGCCACCCAAATATCTTCGCGCGAAATGGCATATCGGGTAATTTCTTCGGGCGACAATTCAAACAAAAACTTATCCAGCACTACCCTGAAACCGGCTTCTTCCAGACGGTCTTTTTTGTCGGCGCCGTAGGTGCGCACGTGGTCATCTTGCCCAAACAGGCGCTCGCGCTCGCGGGGGTCGGTAATGGTAAGGTCTTCTACGGTATGTGGCAGGGCGCTCATGGGGGTTTGCAAAATAGCCCAGCCACCGGGTTTCAATACGCGGTACATTTCGCGCATAGCTTTACGGTCATCGGGTACATGTTCCAGTACATGGTTGCAAATAATCACGTCAAAGGAGTTATCGGGCAGGGTAATGTTGGTAATATCCATTTTTACCATGGCGGTAGGCATGTCCAGGTCGGCGCTCAGGTAATCTAAGTTGGGGTTGGTTTTAAAGAGCTGCTGCAGTTGGTGTTCGGGGGCAAAGTGCAGAATTTTTGCTTTTCGTTGTAAAATATCGGTTTTTCGGTGCAGGTAAAGCCATAATCCGCGATGCCGCTCTAAAGACAAGCACCATCGGCACAGTACATTGGGGCGTTTTACATACCCGTAAGAAGCAAAACTGGCAAACCGGTGTCCGCAGCAGGGGCACTCTACATGATTGCCCATGTATAAAACCGATGTAGCCCGAAGGGCATACATGCCCAAAACCCGCAGGTATTTTTTGGGTACTACTTTTTCGGCAAACTGTTTTAGCTGGTAGGTGGTGGGCATGTATAAAATGCGGTTAAGGGGGTAATTTATTTCATTTTTATTGGCTGCAGCTGGGGTATGGAGTCGGCTGCAGAGGTAGGAGGGGTTTCGGGTTTTTGCTGTAAAAACTCGGCAGGATTGCGGTTAAAAATAGCTTTCAACATACCTTCTACGGCATATACTTTGTCATCTTTGGCAAGGCGTATGTAAGAAGTTACGACGGGTCTTTGCTGCGCCTGATAAGGATTCATGTTTTCGGCATTGCCGGTTTGGTTTTCGGGATTGGAAATGTTAAACTTTCCGATGTACAGGTTGAGGAGTACCTGATTGCCGTTTTTGGCAATTATGTGACGTCCGTTTTCACCTACCTCGTATTCGTTCCATTTATCTTTGCCGGCTGCGGCCAATCTTTTTGCCTCCAACATTGCCAGCATGTTCAACAAACTTTTAACCACGTCGGGGTTGGCTGTTTGTGCGTTAATTGAGTCGGTAGTTAACAGCCATTCATTACCTTCGCGGGTAAACTCCATTTGTGTTTCGGCAGCAGTGGTATCGGGGTAAAAAGCTAATGAAGTTACCTTTGCGGTATCTAAAGCAAACAGGGTTTTATTAAATGTTCCTTGTTTGTTGTTGCCAAACTGGGTGTACAATACAAACGCCAGTAAAACGGCAACCAATATGATAAGGACTTTGTTATTGAGTTTCATAAGCTAGAATGGCAAAATTTGCGGGGTTATATGAATGGAAGCCACAACAAGCATGGCAACAGGCATATGAACTATAATGCAAAGTTCAATTGGGGTTGATACTTGTGCAGCATGTGTTTAGCACCGTTGCAAACCGGTAAAAGTTATATGTTTTGGAGTTGTTGTTGTTTTTAAAAATCGCGGTTGGGGTCAAAGTTTTCGAGGTACGAGGCTACGCGGTTCAGGAAAGTGCTGCCCAAAGCGCCGTCTATAATACGGTGGTCGTAAGAAAGCGACATAATCATGAGGTGGCGTATGGCAATAATATCGCCGTATTCGGTTTCCAGTACGGCGGGTTTTTTGCGTATAATGCCTGTTGCCAATACGGCTACCTGTGGTTGGTTAATAATGGGCGTACCCATAAGGCTGCCAAAAGTACCTACATTGGTAAGGGTAAAGGTGCCGCCCTGCACTTCATCGGGTTTTAGTTTGCCGGCTTTTCCTCGGTTAGCCAAATCGTTTACGGATTTGGTAAGCCCTACCAGGTTTTTTTGGTCGGCATTTTTAATAACCGGCACTATCAGGTTGCCTTCGGGGGTGGCGGTGGCCATGCCTATGTTTATATCTTTGCGCATAATAATGGTGTACCCGTCAACAGATGAATTGAGGAGCGGGTAATCTTTTATGGCTTTTACGGCTGCCTCTATGAGTAGCGGGGTAAAAGACAATTTGTCGCCTTCGCGCTGCTGAAAACGGTCTTTCACCTTGTCGCGCCATTTTACCATATTGGTAACATCTACCTCCACAAACGAGGTAACATGCGGCGCTACCGATTTCGACATGACCATATGGTCGGCAATGAGGCGGCGCATTCTGTCCATTTCAATCAGTTCTACATTGCTGCCGTATTCTACTTTTGGCGGGGTTATAGTTACAGGCTGCACTTTTGCGGGCGCCTGCACAGGTGGTTTTTCGGTTTCCCTTACCGGCGGCGTAACCGAAGGAGCCGGTTGCTGTTTGCGAAACTCAACATATTGAAGAATATCTTTTTTTGTAACGCGGTCATTGGCTCCAGTACCAGCAATTCGTTCCAGTTCTTCCATTGAAATACCTTCGGCGCGGGCAATGTTTAGCACTAAGGGCGAATAAAAACGGTTGCTGTTGCCGGCCGATGCGGGGTTTTGCTGTTGTGTTTCGGCTGGAACGGTAACAGTTGTTTGCTGTACCGATGTAAGCGCTCCGACCGGCTTTTCTGTAGCCGGCGCCATGCCCTGCCCGGCGCCGTTTTCAGTGGCTTTGGCACCTGCTTCGGTTTCAATAAGGGCAATGGCTTTGCCTACGGCTACCACCTCGCCTTCGGCATACAGTTTTTTTACCAGCACACCGGCCACCGGCGAGGGCACTTCGCTGTCCACCTTATCGGTGGCAATTTCCAGCACTGCTTCTTCTTCGCCTATTGAGTCGCCGTCGTTTTTCAGCCATTTCAAAATGGTGGCTTCCATAATGCTTTCGCCCATTTTGGGCATAATCAATTCAACCTGAGCCATAATGTGTTGCGTTTTATAGCGGGTAAAGTTACGGTATTTTTGCCGATTGTTGTTAGTGTTTGTTATAGTTTAGCGTTTTATGCCATTCTTGCAGAGGTTTTACCTCCAATGGGTGTGTTTGCAGGCTTTGTATGGCACGGCAGGCCAATTGTGCTGCGCGGTAAGTGGTAAATGCCGGTATTTTTTGATGATATGCTGCGGTAGCCATGTCAACATCGGCATCAAAAACGAGGTCAATTTTTTGTTCCAACAGAAAGCCATGGGCTTTCTGCCGAGGCATGTTTTGCAAAGTAAGCACCCCGAAACCCAAATCGGCCAAGGTTTTGCTAAATTCCCATGTGGGTTGGAAGCCCAACCATACGGTGCCCTGTTTAGGCAATTTAACCCCCGATGCCCAAAGGGCTTTGTAAAATGCCATGCCCAAATCATGGTCAATGCCCATCACCTCGCCGGTAGCGCGCATTTCGGGACCCAAAACTACCGGTGTATGGGTAAACCGGTCGAATGGAAAAACCGGCGTTTTTACCGAAAAATAAGGCGGTTGTACCTCTGTTACCTGCAAATCGGTTATTTTTTTGCCCAGCAATACCTGCGCGGCCAAATTAGCCCAGGCAATGCCGGTGGCTTTGCTAATAAACGGTATGGTGCGCGAGGCGCGCGGGTTTACCTCAATTATATACAACAGGTTGTTTTGTACGGCAAACTGTATGTTGAGCAGCCCTTTAACCTGCAGTTTCAAGGCAAGCAGCCGGGTTGCTGCTTTTATTTCGTGCAACAGGTGTGCCGGTAGGGTATAAGCCGGAAACACGCAGTTCGAGTCGCCCGAATGAATACCTGCCGGTTCTACATGTTCCATAATACCGGCAACAAGGCATTGTTCACCGTCAGACAAGGCATCAACATCTATTTCTATGGCATTGTGCAAAAACTGTTCGGCCAGCAGGGGGTAAGTAAGATGTTGGTGGGCAAGGTATTGCTGCAGGTCATTGGGGTTTTGCAGGATCCGCATTTTGGCGCCGCCCAGTACAAAAGAGGGGCGCACTACAGCCGGAAAACCTACTTTGCTAACGGCGGTTGCCAGTTCATGAGGGTAACGGGCAATGGCGTTCAGGGGTTGTCTTAAATCCAGTTGGGCAAGTATTTGTCTAAAGCCGGCGCGGTCTTCGGCCAGGGCAATGTTATGTGGCGAGGTTCCCAAAATGGGTATGCCGGCTTGGTGCAGCGCCTGTGTAAGGTTAAGCGGTGTTTGCCCGCCAAACTGCACCATGATGCCATGGGGCTGTTCTTTTTGGCAAATATGAAGCAGGTCTTCTAAGGTGAGGGGCTCAAAATACAGTTTGTCCGATATATCGAAATCGGTACTTACCGTTTCGGGATTGCAGTTAACCATAATGCTTTCCCACCCCGCCTGCCTGCAAGCCAGGGCGGCATGTACACAGCAATAATCAAACTCTATGCCTTGTCCAATGCGGTTGGGGCCGCTTCCAATAATAAGGGCTTTTTTGTTGTTGCTTGTTCTGCTTTCGCACTCGGTTTCCCAGGTGGCGTAGTAGTAGGGGGTGTAGGCTTCAAATTCAGCGGCGCAGGTATCAACCAGTTTGTAGGTGGGCAGTATGTTTTGTTGCAGGCGCAGGGTTCGGGCTGCCTGTTCATCGGGTAAATGAAAGAGTTGCGCAATCTGCCGGTCAGAAAACCCGTGTTGTTTGGCGGTTTTCAAATCGGGGGGCGTATGGAGGCAAAGTTGTTGTATCTGGCGCAAAAACCAAGGGTCAATTTGGGTTAATTCATACACACGGGGCAGGCTAAAACCCGAAATAAACGCCTGTGCAAGGTAAAAAAGGCGGTTGGGATTGGGGTTTTGGAGGTTGTGGGTTATTTCTGCATCGGTTGCGACGGTTGCTTCTGCTGAAGCATCGGCAAACAGCCCCATACGGCCGTTTTCCATGCTGCGAATGCCTTTTTGCAGTGCTTCGGTAAAGGTTCTGCCAATGGCCATTACCTCGCCCACAGCCCGCATGGAAGTACCCAAACGGGGGTTTTCATCGGGAAATTTATCAAAATTAAACCTTGGGATTTTTACCACGCAGTAATCAATAGTGGGTTCAAAGCAGGCGTTGGTGCGGGTAATTTGGTTTTGCAATTCGTCTAAGGTATAGCCAACGGCTAATTTGGCAGCAAAGCGGGCAATGGGGTAGCCCGTTGCCTTAGATGCCAGCGCCGAACTGCGTGAAACGCGGGGGTTAAGCTCAATGAGCATAATTTTTTCCGAAGTGGGGTGTACGGCAAACTGCACATTAGCGCCGCCGGTTTCTACGCCTACTGCCCGCATCAGTTGCAAGGCAGCCGTGCGCAGTTGCTGGTACAGGCGGTTGTGCAGGGTTTGTGCCGGGGCAACGGTAATGGAGTCGCCGGTATGTACACCCATAGGGTCCAGGTTTTCAATGCTGCAAACCACAATGGCATTGTCGTTTTTATCGCGCATTACCTCCAGTTCAAACTCTTTCCATCCAATGAGCGAGGTTTCAATCAACACTTCGCCGATTAGGCTGCATTGCAGGCCGTGTGCGGCAATTTGTTTTAGCTCTTCGGGGTTGCGGGCAATGCCGCCGCCGGCGCCGCCCATGGTAAACGAGGGGCGCACAATGCAAGGGTAGCCGGTTTGCAGGGCTGTTTGCAGGGCTGCTTCTACAGTGCTTGCCGTTTCGGAAAAAGGCATTTGCAAACCTATTGCAGCGGCCGTTTCCTTAAAAAGTCGGCGGTCTTCGGCACGGGCAATTACGGCGGCGTTGGCGCCAAGCAGGGTTACGCCGTGGCGCTGCAATACGCCGCTTTGATGCAGTTGCATGGCCAGGTTAAGGGCAGTTTGCCCGCCAAGGGTGGCCAATAGCGCATCGGGTTTTTCTTTTGCAATAATTTGTTCTGCTACTTCTGCCGTAAGCGGCTCTATATAGGTGCGGTGCGCCATAGAGGGGTCGGTCATAATGGTGGCAGGGTTAGAATTTACCAACACCACCCTGAAACCCTCATCGAGCAGGGCGCGGCAGGCTTGGGTGCCTGAATAATCGAACTCGCAGGCCTGCCCTATTACAATAGGACCGGAGCCAATAAGTAAAATGGTGTGTATGTCGGTACGGCGGGGCAAGTTAATAAACAAGCAGCGGGTAGCGTTGCAGGGTAAATTTGGTTGCCTTTGCCTTACCGGTTTTTGGAACTGCCGCTATTTTACCCCCAAAGCAACTGCCGCAATGGTGAAATAATTGAAATGGCAAAGATAAGCACAAAAACGGTATAAGCCTGTGTTGTGGTGGGGTACAAATGCAATAAAGCCCGATAAACAATTGTTGTTAGGGCAAAACGGCGGCAAACAACCACCCTGAACTTTGTATGAAGCGAGGTAAAACATGCTTTACGTTTCAATATACAGGGCAAACGGACAACCGGCACTAGCTTTTTGGTGCAGGTTATAGCAACTGCCGGCCCTGTATATTGATGGGATATAAGCCATTTAGAGTTATTGGCTTATTTGGGTGTTTTTTCTTTTTTTTCGGTTTTTATGCGTTGCGGCTGGGCGTTTTTATTGGTGTTGGTGCCTGTGGGTTTGCCGGCAGGTTGTTTGCCGTCGGTAGTGGTTTGGGTTGCGCCGCCCGTATTGGAACCGGGTTTGTAGTATTTAAGCGCTGTGGGCATAAACTTTTGCAGGTTGTTTATGCGGGTGGCATCGCTGGGGTGCGTGCTCAAAAATTCGGGAGGTTTAGCGCCGCCTGCCTGGCTCATGCGCTGCCAGAAAGCCACGGCTTCTTTGGGGTCGTAGCCGGCCATGGCTGCAAACACTAGTCCCAGCTCATCGGCTTCGGTTTCCTGCTTGCGCGAAAAAGGCAGCATTACCCCTACCGTTGAGCCAATGCCGTAGGCTTGCATAAACATATCGCGTGTTTGGGCGGGCTTGTTTTGCATGGCAAGTGCCAGCCCTACAGCGCCCAGTTGTTGCAGCAACCCCTGTGTCATGCGCTCGCTGCCATGCTCTGCAATGGCGTGGGCTATTTCGTGTCCCATAACCACTGCCAGGGCGTTTTCGTTTTTGGTAACGGGCAGCAAACCGGTGTAAACGGCAACCTTTCCGCCGGGCATACACCAGGCATTTACCTCTTTGCTGTCAATGAGGTTAAACTCCCATTTAAAGCCTTGCACCCTGTCGGCTGCTTTGTTTTGGGCAAGGTATTGCTGTACCGATTGCGAAATGCGCTGCCCTATATTTTTTACCATCTGCGCATCGGGGGTGCCGCTTACTACTTTGTTTTGTGACAGAAAATCGCGGTATTGGTCGTTGCTCAGTTGGTTAAGGGTGGCATCGGGTATGAGGGTAAACTGTTTGCGCCCGGTTAAGGGCACTTTTGAACAGGCTGCCGCAACTACTGCAATCAGCAGCCCCGCAAGTAATATTTGCCTGATTTGTTTGTTCATCGGGTTCTTTTTTATTGGGTTATTAATAGGAATGCCTGCTAAAGGTAACAATTTTTTCCGAAACGTATCTTCCTCACATCTCGGCAGGCTTTTTGTTTTTTTTAGACACTGCAACCTTGAAATAGTTGCGGCTTGTTGCCCCGAAAATGAAAAAACAATTTAAACGGGCTGCAAAGGATAAATAGGCAACACAAACCTGCCGGAAAGGGTAAAATTGGCCTGTAATTTGAAGCTACCAACAAGGGCGCTTAACTATCGGTAAGCGGTTAAGGAAGGTTGGGTTTTTAAAAAACAGCCCTACCTATTAGGCATCAATTTTTAATATTTTGCAAATGCCATTTTTCGGCACTGCTATTTTTTAATAACGGCATATGAAACCTGTTTCTTTTTTTATTTTACTGCTTTCTGCACTGTTGCTTTTTCTTTGCTGTTTCTCCTGCAACCCGTCGCACAAGCCGGGTTATGGCAACGGGCAAGCTAACGTGGTTAAAGATACCCTCCTGCGGGCAGAACCTTATTATACTTTTGCCAAACAGTTGGAAGCGAGTATCAACAACGGTCTGCCCGATTTCTTTAACGACCATTTTGATGTTAGTCTGGTAACGGCAAGGTTGTTCAGAGATATTAAAGCGCCCCGAAAATTTGAACAAACATTTTCGGGCAGTATTAAGGAATCGATAGATGCCGGTGCGCAGGTTATTGCATCTTTAGAAGGAACGGGCGTTTACCATTTGGCAGGTATAACCGGGTTACCCTATAAACCCTCGGCTATTTTCAGGGTTACCAATAACGGTACGCTCAATTATCATCAGGTATTTTTTAGCTCTGCCACTGCCCTGGATTTGGTGCGAATAGAAGATTTCTGCATTTTCAAAGGCGGACTTTCATTTTCAGAAACCCTAAAAATGGTATTGCTGAGCGCCCTAAGCCAACAGCCCGATGCCAATACAACGGTTCAAACTTTAAACAGCACAGACCTTGCACTGCTTCAACACCGCCAAACCATAGACAAAATTTCCATAGCCATACACGAAAAGGCTTTTGGTAAAGCCATGCGGCTGCTAAAAAGCCTGCCACCCGAAGCACAGCAGCATAAAATGGTACTTTTGCAGCAGTTGAGTATTGGTTATTACCTTAAAAACGAGTTGTTAACCAGCGCCCTGTCGGTTTTTGAGCAAACTTATCCCCAAAACCCCGTACCAAGGTTTGCCCTGCTGGATTTGGCATTAGAAGCAAAAGACAACGACCGCATTATTACCTATGCCGATGACCTGGCCCAAGTGTTGCCCGATGCAACCTACCTGCAAATTGTAAAAGCAACAGCCTACGAAAACATGGGTAAAGCCGAAGCAGCTGAAAAACTGCTTACCGGGGTTTTAAAACAAGAACCCGAAAACCGCGAGGCTTACCGCATATTGGCCGCATTGTACTTAGATGAGCAAAACTATGAAAAGGCCGTTTCGCTTTTTGAGCTTATGGAACAAAACATAGATTCAGACCCCGCCGAGTTACTGTCGGGCATGGATTATGATGAGTTCTGGCAATCTGAATTTTATAAGAATTGGGCAACCCCACAGCAGGAAACAACAAACGCAGGCATTAACCCATAAAAAAGCAGAAACCGGTACAGGTTGTTTGCTTGTTGTACGCTATACAAAACCGGTTTTGCGAAGATGAAAGACTAAAAAAACAAAAAACTTCGGGGAGTTTGAAACGTAGCTCCCCGAAGTACAAATACTAACCTCCTAAATGTTTATACACATCCAATTCTTTCTTCAGTTCTTTGCGCGCAAAAAAGATGCGGCTTTTTACCGTGCCCAACGGCAGGTTTAAATCTTTGGCAATCTCCTGATATTTGTAACCCTCATAATGCATCATAAAAGGTACGCGGTATTCATCACTTAGCTTGTCTATTGCCGAAATAGCATTTTGCATAACAAATGAACTTTCGGAGCCGTTTGATACCGTTTGCGAACCGGAGTTGAGGTAAAACAAATTCTCAGTGTTGTCAATAATGGTGTTTTTTTTTGCTTTCCTTCTGTAATTGTTTATAAATATGTTGCGCATAATGGTAAACAACCACGCTTTCAGGTTGGTGCCGTCGGCATATTTCTCTTTATTTACCAAAGCCCTGTAAACAGTTTCCTGTATAAGGTCTTTTGCATCATCTGAATCTTTGGTAAGATTTACAGCATAGGGTTTTAAGTTCCTTGATAGCGTAACAACTAAACGGTTAAATTCTAATGTTCCCATAATCGTTTTGTTTAAGTTTGGTGATGCAAAATTAAACAATGTTTTTTAAACGGCCAAATTTTTGTTTAAGTTTTTTTTAAAAAAAATAAACACCCTTATGGTGGCTTAACTTTTTGTAAAGATAGTATTACTTTTACAAAAAAACAAGAAAAAAGTAAAATTTTGAAAGAAATTGTCAAAAAAACAGACTTTTCCCCAGTATGGCGCCTTGAAGTGCGTATTTTAATGCCGCAACGCGCTATGCATTGTTTATGTTTTGTTAAACAAAACACACAATCGGGTTTGGGGGGCTAATTGTGTAAAATTAGCGGCTGTACGAAAAGTATTCTTCCTGCTAACCGGGTTAGTAAGTTGTGGAACTAACTTTGAACAGAGTTCTGCTACATTGCTATACTATTTTAGGCATGAGGCTCTGTGTTGCAGCCGCATGGGCTTTTTAAGTACATAATGCAGCTAAAAACAGGATTTGCTTCAGATTGGCATAGCAAGGCTGTTAAAATGCCTATTAGTTGTTAAAACGCAAAAACGCCTTCATCCAGCGGTCTGGTATTTCATCTTTGCAGGCCGTTTCGTAGTCGGAATAAGAGCAGGGTATGAGGGTGTATTTTTTTCGCACCGGAACCTTCATCCACCAGCGCCCGCTTTTTTTACTTTTAAAAAAGGCAATTTCGTGGTCGCTGTCTTTAAAGTTTACAATGTAGGTTAAATAGGTACGTTTATCGGTTTCGGGCTGCTCTCCTTTTCGGTTCATCACGCCTTCGGCAAAATACCATATCATGTGGGCAATAAGCCGGGCGGTTTGGTCTTGCAGGTCTTGCGGCGGGTTAAACTGGTAAAAACCAATAGAGGTTACATGGTCGCTAAGTCCGGCATATCGTGCAATACGGCAGGCTTCTTCGGCAAACAACCCGTTTGACGACAAAGCAACTGCCCCGGGCGCATCGGCAGCCCGCAGGCACGACAAATCGAGCGAAATCATTTGTGCATGGCGCACCAGAGGCTCCACTTCTTCTATATTGTTTCTTATTTCGCCCAGGCTGTAGCACTCAAAATGCAGGTTTTCGAGGGTGTTTACCATTTCGGGGTCGGTTAAATAGCGCTGATAACCTATGTGCGCAAAACCCGATAAGTTGAGCTTTCGGGTTAAGAGCGGATACAGGAAGCCATCGGGCGACAAGTCTTCTGCTCCGGTTTCGGCGGGTGTGGTAAAAAGGTCTATTTTTTCATCAAAAACCACCACAGAAGTGCTGCTTTCTGCTTCTGCATGTCCTAAAAACTGGGCATAACTTACATCGTGCGTGCCGCCCATCAATATGGGAATAATGCCCTCCCGAAGCAAGGCCGCCACTACTTTTTGCACAGCAAAACAAGTGTCGGAGCGGGTATTGCCTGCAACAATATTTCCCAGATCGGCAATGGCAAAACCCGGCTCCCAATTATACAACAGGTATAACTGGCGGCGTATGGTATCGGGCGCCAAAAAGCATTCGGTTTGGCCGGTTCGGTCTTCCTCAACCCCAAACAGTGCTATTTTTACCCCCTCAAGGTTATTTAAACCGTCGTCTGCTGGCCGCAGCAACTTCTTGCCCCATTGGTTAGCCGTAAGCACAGCAAGGTTGGGCAGTTTTTCGGGTGAAACAGGCGTTAAAAAATCTTGCAACATATGAACAAATAAATAGTTTATCAAAAAAATAAACAAGGTTGCCATTGCTGGTTTTGCGCGCAATATACAACATAAGCCCAACAATACAACTCCCAAAAACAGGCTGCTTAGCCATATAATATGGCTGTAGCTTGTTTTAGGTTTATTTTCATTCAATTTTGTTTGTTTAAGCAAAAAGCCGTCTATCTATTTATCACAAAGCATTACAGCAATTTATGTTATGCAAGAAATTCAACATTTCGGTAATCAAGTTCGTCACCAACAAGCCTTCATTGCGTAACAAAGAGTAATTGCACAGTCAAAGCAACCTGTAAGTTTCAGGCAATAACAACAGAACTACAATTTAATAAAACCAAGTCTTTCAACGGCTGCAAAGCAAATACCCCAATTAATGGGCAACACAAACACACCCTTCTATAACATAATTTACCCAAAATGATTAATGACCACTCTGCAAAACTGTAAAACTTCATGTTACGCACAAGCTACTTTACCCTCATCAATTTTCTGCTTCTTTTTATGTCCAACATTTTTAATGCCGGGGCCACGGGTGTGTTAAAAGAGTATCCGGGCGCAAATGCGGCCAACTGCTCCTCCACTTCTGCCGGCGATGTTAAGTTGCTGTTGTTGGGCATGGTGCTCGATGAAACTACCCTGCAACCCTTGGGAAACATGACCATTGAGTTAATTGACAATTTCAGCAAAGAGGTTGAACACTGTGTAAGCGGCAACAACGGTAATTTTTATTTCCCGTTACAGTCCGATAAATTATACACCGTATTGTTGCTCAGGTCAGATGGTGTGTTGCTTTGTTCAAAAACCGTTTCTACGGTAAACCGCCTGCAACCCGAAGTTTTACAGGTACTCCTCTCGGTTCCGGCGGCAAAATAACACAATGGCAAACACACGGTTGTACAGCGCCCGACAGGTATTTTATGGCAGCTTGCCGGGGTAAATTGCGGTAATTATAGCAGTATTGCCAATTATTTTCTAATTTTGGGCGGCGTGGAAAAATTCCATGCCGTTCTTGTTTTTACAGCAATTGTTCGGGGTAAAATTTCATGAGCAACTTCAACACACAGGTTTTACTTACCGGCTCGGCCGGCTTTATTGGCAGCCATCTAGCCCGTCTTTTGGTTGAAGAAGGGTTTACTGTTCGGGCTATGGTGCGCTACAGTTCGCGCCCGCAATTAGGCAACCTCGAATTTTTACCGCCTCATGTGCTTAAGGAAATTGAAATTCTGAAAGGCGACCTTAAAGACCCCGATTTTGGCTACCGCGCAGCACAAAACTGTACCTATATTTTTCACCTCGGCGCACTTATTGCCATTCCGTACTCTTACCAAAATCCGACCGATTTTGTGCAAACCAATGTAACCGGAACCACCTACCTGCTCAATGCCGCCCGAAAATCCGATACCCTGCAACGCTTTATTCATACCTCTACTTCCGAAGTTTACGGAACCGCCCGCTACACCCCTATAGATGAGCAGCACCCGCTGCAACCCCAATCGCCCTATTCTGCCAGTAAAATGGGGGCAGATTTAATGGCGCTTTCCTATTACAACGCTTTTAACCTGCCCGTAACCGTTGTCCGCCCCTTCAATACTTTCGGGCCATACCAGTCGGCAAGAGCCGTAATACCTACCATCATATCGCAACTTCAAACTCTTTCTACCATAAAATTAGGTAACCTAAGCCCCAAACGCGATTTTTTATACGTAAAAGATACGGCAGCCGGCTTTTTACAGGTAGGCACACATGCCAACACGCCGGGTAAAGTGGTGAATTTAGGTACAGGGCGCGATGTTTCCATTGCCGAAACCTATGAGCTTATTTGCCGCCTGATGGGCAAAAATCCCGAATTGCTGACCGATGCAACGCGTTTCCGCCCCGAAAAATCCGAAGTATTTCACCTCATTTGCAATGCCGGCTTGGCGCATGAATTAACCGGCTGGAAACCAAAATATACTCTCGAACAGGGTTTGCAGGAAACCATTAGCTGGATTCAAAACCATATAGAACTCTACAAACCGCAGGAGTATAACGTTTAAACGCAACTGTTCAGGCGTGCCGTACACAACAGAGAATGCTATCGCAACTGTTTAGGCAAGTTGTACACAACAGAGAATGCTATCGGATGTTTTTGAAACATCCGATAGCTTAGCTTATTCCCTAACTCTTAATTTTCTTACGGAATAGCTCCAAGGTTCCTTTGCTTTAAGTA
>NBMY01000088.1 GCA_002212985.1 Sphingobacteriales bacterium TSM_CSS | reverse complement strand
CGTTGGTTGGTCAATCGGGTTTTGAGATTGTAACCGGGTTTCAGAACTTTTTTTTCGGTTTTTTTTGGCTTTCGGTTTTCTTCGGGTTTTCGTTGGTTGGTCAATTCGGTTTTGAGATTGTAACCGGGTTTCAGAACTTTTTTTTCGGTTTTTTTTTGGCTTTCGGTTTTCTTCGGGTTTTCGTTGGTTGGTTAATTCGGTTTTGAGATTGTAACCGGGTTTCAGAACTTATTTTCCGGTTTTTTTTGGCTTTTGGTTTTCTTCGGGTTTTCGTTGGTTGGTCAATCGGTTTTTGAGATCGTAACCGTTTTTCAGCGATTTTTCACCATTCGCAGGCACTTGCCGTTTACTGCTTTTTTCTTACCTTTACACGGCACTACCTAACAAAAAGGGTAGCAAACCATACTGAACATGATACAAATACAACATATTGACGATTTTCTGCAGCGGTTCAGGCAACTTGAAAGGTGCGTTGTACAATCACTCGATTTGAGCAGTGTGCCGGTAGATTGGAGCAGGTTAGATGTTTCGGATGCCGTTTTTCTGGGTTGTTCTTTTCCGTCTGACAAAGTAGAAGTAATGCTGCGCAAGCGGGGCGCCCTTATTTTTCCGCAAATCGGCAATCTGCCTTATAACCCATACCGCAATACCTTATACACCTGGCAGGAGTTGTTGCAACCTACAGCCAACGGCTTAACCACCGATGCAGCCATATTGCACCATTTTGAACAAAACCGAAAACGACTGCCCAGTATTCTGGAAACGCTGGCACAACGCATACACGACCATGCCATAGATGACGCCCTGCAGGAAATACTGTATCCGCCCCACCAACCCCGAAAAAAAGTGGTAGGCATTATGGGTGGCCACAGCAACCCCCGAACCGACCCGTTTTACCGCCTTACTGCACAAACCGCCTACCTGCTGGCCAAAAAAGGATACCTGCTGGTAAGCGGCGGCGGGCCGGGCATTATGGAAGCGGTTAACCTGGGCGCTTATCTTGCCGCACAACCTCCCGAAGCGCTAACCTGGGCTATGGATACCCTTATGAAAGCTCCTCATTTCAGCAACGAAGGCTACCACCAATCTGCCTTATCTATACTTGAGCGTTTCCCTATGGGCACCGAAAACATAGCTGTTCCTACCTGGTTTTACGGACACGAACCCACCAACGTTTTTGCCACCTCCATAGCCAAATACTTTGGCAACAGCATTCGCGAAGACGGGCTGCTGGCAATATGCCTCGACGGGGTAGTTTATGCCCCCGGCAGCGCAGGTACTACGCAGGAAATTTTTCAGGATGCCGCACAAAACCATTATGCTACCTTTAACTACTACAGCCCAATGGTATTTTTGGGCATTGACCGCTATACCCAACAAACCGGCATTTACCCCTTGTTGCAGCAGTTGGCCGAAGGACGTACCTACCGCCAAATGCTGCACCTAAGCAACAACCCCGATGAAATAGTGAACTTTATTGAAACACACCCACCCTTGGAAAAAGAATTGTAACCGGTAAAGCATACAAAGCGCTCATAAAATAAGGCACAGTTGCAAAATTTTATACATTGGGAATAAATAACCGGTTAACCCCATTCCTAATAAACCCGAAACCCCTGCCTGTAGCGCTTTTTACCTCTACCAATACCTTTTTGACTTTGCAGTGTTATTATTTCTTTCTTACAAGCTATGCCCGCCCTTTATATGCGTTCTGCTTTCCGTTTACGCTTGCTTTGCCTGCCGCTGTTAGCCCTACTGGTAAACGGCGGGTGCCAAACACACAACCAAATACATACCGAACCAGCTTTTTACTGGTGGACACAAAACTTTGATATTCAGACCGAACAATTAGAGCAACTTCAAAATTTAGGTGTAAAAACAATATACATTAAGTTTTTTGACATAAAAAATATTGCCCCAAAAGGCGCACAACCGGCTGCAAGTATCGCCTTTTCCTCTCCCTTACCTGCCGGCATAGAAATAATTCCCTGTATTTATATTTCAAACGATGTGTTTTTAAATCCGGATACGTTAACCCCCGATTCTCTGGCACAGCGCACGGCAGCTCACCTGCTAAAACTTTTGCAAAACGCCGGTAACCCGGCAATAAATGAACTTCAAACCGACTGCGACTGGAGCAATGCCACGCGCAACGCTTACTTCGGGTTTATTAAAAGCCTGAAAAAACAATTGCCTCAAATTCAGCGCTTTTCGGCAACCATCAGGCTGCATCAGGTAAAATATTTTGAAAAAACCGGCATACCGCCTGCCGACAGAGGCTTGCTCATGTACTACAACATGACCAATGTAAAACAACTGCAAACCCGTAACTCTATTTTAGATAACCGCGAAGGTGCACGCTACCTGCCCCGCCAAATGCCTGCTTATCCGTTGCCATTAGACATGGCACTGCCCATGTTTGAGTGGAGCGTGTTGTTTAGAAACGGGCAATTCAAGGGTATATTCAACAGCCTCAACCGCCATGAAATTGAAAACACCGGTTTTTTAAAACCGCTAAAGAATAATTTTTTTACATGTACTATAGATACCGTGTTTGAAAATATGTACCTTCGCAACGGTGATTTGCTGCGTTTAGAAACCATTGGGTTGTCCGATTTACAAATTGCCGCCGATATTTGCAACCGGGCTGTCAATACCAATACATTTCGGGTGGCTTTTTTTCACCTTAACTCAACACTTGTAAAACCATATACCCATGAAAACATTCAGGACATTTGCCACCGTTTCAGGTAGTATAGCCGCTGCACTTTTACTTTGGTTTGCTTTGGTACAATGCGGCTACTTTCCGTGGGGTGAAGAAGTACGCTTCGGGTTGTTTAACCCCGATGCTGCCGGACTGCAGCAACACAAACCTTTTTACTTTACCACCTCATTTCTGAACAACGGCGCAGATGCAGTATATGACCGCGGTATAGACCAAAATTTAGACGAATGGGAAACCTATTTTAACAAAAAATGTACGGCAAAAATGGTGAAAAACCTGCTGTATGGAAACGATTTTGAATTTAACCTGGCCGATGCCGATTTAGACAATTTAAGCCAACTGAAAGAAACGCCGGCATATACCCAACCCGTAGTGCGCTACCTTTTAGATAAACCCGATTACGAAACACTGGCTTACCTGGTTTTTGCCAAGCAATGCGAGCGCGAACTGGTGGTATTTACTTATAATGAATGGGGTAGCCAAAACGAAGAGGAAACAGACAACCTACCCTCTGAAGAAACCCGCATGGCGCTAAATAACCTGCTTAAAACGGCACAAACCCAAATTGCAAAAGCTCCCAATGATTTTTTGCGACTGCGCTACGGCTACCAAATGGTGGTGCTTACCCGCTATTTGAATGACTGGGCACAATGCGCCAAACTCTATAAACAATATGTGGAAAATAATACCGCCAAAAGTGTGTTGCGCTACTGGGCTATGCAACACTACGGCACTGCCCTGTACCACTTAGATAAAAAAGCCGAAGCAGACTACCATTTTGCCATGGTTTATGCCAACTGCGATGCCAAAAGAGTACGCGCTTGGCTGGGTTTTGAAGGCGAAAACCTGAAAGCAACCCTGGCACTGGCTAAAAACAACGCCCAAAAAGCCGATATATGGACGCTGAAAGCATTACACAACCCCGGACATGCACTTTCCGATATGACGCAGGTTTATGCCCTAAACCCCAAATCGGCATTGCTAAAACTACTGATAGCCCGCGAAATTAACAAACTGGAAGATTGGCTGCTTACACCAAGGTTAACTGATTTTGAACCCGTAAGCAATTTTTTAAAAGAAGATTACGATTATGAAAGTATTCAAAAAGCCAATGAAACCAAAGACCTGGAATATCTTGGCAAACTGCTTGCCTTTGTTGTCAATGCCATTACCGAAGCCCAAAACCCCGATGCCGCTTTCTTAAACCTTAGCGCAGCGTACCTCTGTTTTATGAACAACCAGTTTACCGATGCCAACCGCTACCTTGACCTTGCCATGAAAGCGCCCGATGCATCGGAAGCGGTAAAACGGCAGGTGCGCCTTACCCGACTTATGAGTTTTGCCAATGACAAAAATGCCATTAACCCCGATTTTGAAAACCGCCTCCTGCAAGATATTCGCTGGCTGCAACAGCAAATGCCCAAAGTTACCCGAAACCCCGACTACTACTATGAAGAAAACCAAAGCACTTGGAACGAGTATGACCGACTGATGTATGCCCTTGCATACCGATATGAAAATGCCGGAAACCGAATGAAAGCCGGTCTTTTTCTCTCGCAAATTAACAATCTGTTGCGCGCACTCCGAAAAGACGGTGTGAATGGGTACTATACCGATTATTTCTTTTACTACGATGAAAATGCCTCTACCGCCGATCTGGAACAACTGCTGAAACTGATTGACAAAACAGGTAAAACAGAATTTGAATACTTCTTAACCGAAAAAGCCATTCCAGACCGTAACAAGTTTATTGATCTGCTGGGTACCAAACACATGCGCGCCGATAATTTTGAACTGGCAAGCGAAGCCTTTAAACGCCTGCCCGATGACTACTGGAGCAACAACACTTTTGGTTACGTTCAGTATTTAGATGCCAACCCCTTTTATGTTGATTTTTACAGCGAACACATACCCACCATTGCCGATACAGTGCAATACAACAAAGCCCAATTTGCTGCCCGTATGCTGGAACTTAAACAACTTTCCGAAACACAAAAAAACCGGGCATGGTACTACTTTTTGCAGGCAAACGGCTATTACAGCATTACCTACTATGGCAACTCATGGATGCAGGTGCGCTACGGCTGGACCGTTAACTGGCCCTACAACATTGCCCGATTAGACAAGTATGAAGACCAAATGAACTACTTTGGTTGCAAACGCGCAGAAGAACTCTATCAGAAAGCCGCCGCCGTATCAAAAGACCCCGGCTTTACCGCTCTCTGTCACCGAATGAGTGGTAAATGCCAGCACCGCCGCAAAATTTATGAAACCGCCCTGAAAGCTGTTCCCGGCTCTGATAATTATTATGACCAACCCGTACCCACTTTTGAAGAAAATACCTACTACCAACTGCTCAAAAAAGATTTCGGGCAGTTTTACGACCGACTGATTAACGATTGCACTTCTATTACCGACTTTCTGGCAAGAAAGGATAAATCATAACCGGTAACCAGAACAACAGCGTAGCAGTTAACACCAGGTAGGTTTTACATAAATATTTCCAATCCTTACCCAACAACAAAACAAAGCCACCGCTACCATTACCAGATTTGCTTTATAAAGTCATTACAATACTTTTTACTTGCATTCCAATACAAAAGCCATAGCACAACCTGTTGGCAGGTGTACTATGGCTTTTGTTGTAACTTCTAAAGAATTGCATACTTTGCCAGCCCTTGCGGTATTTGCCGTAAAATGAAAGGAATTTGGCTAAGAACTTTGCCAACAAAGGCGCTACCCAAGTACTTACAAAAAAACAAACAAGTTGCCAAATAACAAACTTCCTTGCAAATTGCTACGGTTGCGGGGCAGTAACCGTTACTTCGGGTAACGGATTTTGGGTACAAAGGTAGGGCGTTATGTCATAGCTTTTTCCTACAAAGAAATTTTCGGCATCAATATCAACAAAGGTGGCGTTGATGTTATCCATAATGCAGATTTTTTCTTCGGGTGCTCCGGTGTTATCGGGGTTTTCAATGCCGTCATAAACAATATCCGGAATATCGCCGGCGGGGTATTGCGAGGTTAAAATAGTTCCAATGTCGTTTTGAGGCTGCGGGTAAGTGGTGGTTCGGGCAAACGTGTTGTTGTGAATGTAAATATTGCGCACATAGGGTTGGTAAACCGGGTCGTCGTAGGTAAGGTTTTCATCAAAATAAGCCAAAACTAAATAGCTTACAATGCCAACACCCAATACGTTGTTGTTGGTAATGGTGTTGTTAAACACTTCTACTTCTTTGGATGTCATAATCATTAACCCGGTTCCGGGCGGCACGTTTCCAACAATATTGCCCGATGGAGCAAAATTGCGATGATCATTTTCAATAATCTGGTTATCAAAAACGCGGCATTGGTGACCGTTTTTAATGGTAAGTCCCGGCATATCAAATATAAGTACGCCGCCGGTATTGTGAGTGGCCACGTTGTTATACACATCGGCATAGTTGCAGTTTTCAATTTCAATGCCGGCCACATTTTCTTCGGCAAGAGAGTTGCGCACAATTACATGCTCGGTTTGACCCACATAAATACCTGCATCAGAAGCGCCGCGCACATAGCAGCCGTCAATAAGTACATTGGTACAGGTAACGGGGTAAAGTCCATAAGCGCCGTTTTGTTCGGTAACTTCGCCGGTCCACTCTGCGCCTACGTTAATAAAGCTAAGCCCGTCGGTATCTTTTACCTTAATGGCATCGCCTTCGGTATCCTGCACGGTAAAGTTATAAAGCAATACCTGTTCGCCATTGCTAATTTTAAGCCCTTCGGAACCGCTTGTTTGCCCGGCAAAAGACAAAATGGTGCTGTTAATACCTTCGCCCCGAATGGTGTAGTTTTTCTTACCATCAACCGAAAGGGTCGCGGTAAAGTTGTAGGTCCCGGCTTTTAGGTGAATAATATCTCCATCATTCATGGTAATAAGGGTTTCCTGCAGTTTTGTCTGTACATCGGCCATAGAGGGGTCGAAATAGTGAATATTGTCGTCCTCATCAGACTTATTGCAGTTGGTAAAAAGCGTAAGGCAGGCAATTGCGGCAAAGCAAATACATAGGTTGGAAAATTTGAAGTTCATATTGCGTTGGTTTTACGGTTGAGAAAAAGTTACATGTTGCGCCTAAAGATAAGAACTAAAATCTTGTTATAGGCTGATTGGAACATTTTTTCCCGAAAACATTACGCAATGTGCATTTACCATTGCCCGAAAGTTGCCATGCCTGCCGTTAAGAAGGTGCGGTTAGTGCCTTTGGGGGAAACTAAGTTAATGGCTGTTGCGAGGAAAGATGATGGGTTCGCTTTTTTCCATTAAAGCTTCGGTTACTTTTTTTACCATATTTCTGTTAATTTTTCCCGAAGCGGTGAGCCGGTCGTTCATAAATTGCAACAGTGGCTGTCGCAACAGTTTGCTGTTAATCCAGGCAATAATAATGGAGTGAATATACTCTTCATTGAGCGACCGCACCGAATCGAACAGAATTTCATAGTCCTGCAAAACGGAAAGCATATAGTTTACCCCTTTGCCGGGCTGCGCCAGTTTCTTGAGCATGTCTAAGAACAAGGTTTCAAAACGGAGGTAAATTTGCATTTCCCTGAAAAAGGTTTGCATAGATACAGACAATTGTTGCAGCGCTTCTGTTTGCCCTGTTTCTGCCAAGGAAAGCGCATGAAGCATTTTAGCCCATGTTTGCATGGGCACATTAGAGCAAAACTGCTCTAAGCTGTAAATTTGCAGACATGTTTCTTCTGCTGCTGCATAGTTGGCGGTAAGAAAATGAATTTGTGCAATTTCGGTTAATATACTCAGTGCATAAAAGTAATCTACCGGAATTACAGATTGTTGCAAGCACTGTTGTGCCGTTTCAATAATATGGTCAATATTGTTAAACTGGAGGGTTTCTTTGCATAGTTTAAGGTCTATGAGGTGGTAACGAACAGTAATATCGCACTGTAGGTTGTGGGTGTCAATAAAAGCATAAATGCTGCTCATTTGTTTCATAAAATCGGCAGTCATAAGAGCATCATCGTATTTACCCAACTGAATGGCCATTGAAGCGTGGCTGTTGAGCGCTTCCAGAAAACTGCTCCATTCCATTTCGGCATAATCGGCATTTTGGTAAAAAAGCTGGAGCAAGGATTTGGTATGCTGAAAAGCATCTTCAAAGCAATCTAAGTTCTTATAAATTTCTGCTTTTATTAAATGAAACAGAATTTGGGCATTAAAGGAAAAAGCAGCTTTTTCGGTTTGCAGTAACGGGTGTTTCAGCAGGTGCGACAACCATTTAATACGGTCGGTTCTTACTGATGCCACATGCCCCCAATTGGTTACCTTCACCCAAAGTTCTTTAAAGCTGTATAAATTGGTAAGTTGTTCGTACAGTTGTGTTTGGTCGTAATATAAATTGCGGTTATCGGGCAGGCTGCCTATGGTGGTTTGGTAGTCGAGCAGTTTTTTTTCAAACATGAGCACTTTTTCCAAATCCTGGAGCAGGTAATGCTGTTCTGCCATGGCTTTGGCTTTTAGTATTAATTGCCGGCAAAGGTTAAACTGTTTGCGTTCAAAAAGCAGTTGTATTTGCGACAATTGCCTGTTTAGCTTTATTTCGGGCGAAGGTGAAAAAGCTTCGAGAAATTCGAGCAGCGCATCAAAAATTAACCCGGCTTCTGTTTCGGTTATTGAAACCGATGTAAAATCGTATCCTTCCTCATTCTTAACGGGTTGCACCTGTTGTTCAAAATTGCTGAACAGGCGGTACAAATGTTCGTTTTTACAGGAAAGCCAGTTCCGAAAATTTGTTTTTTCGGGCGGGGTTAAAGATTTAAAGAGGGAGTAGAGTTTTTGTGGCACTTTACGTACATTTTGGCAGAATTGTTTCAGCATTTATCGTGCCAATTACATTTTTTTTCTGCTTACTTGATTAGTGCGCCGCTGTGCAAAGGCAATTATGGCAACTGTAGGTGGTAAATATAGGAGGACATTTGGCGTTGTACCACTGTTTATAGGAAATTGTAAAAACCATACACAAAAAAACTAGCAATACAAATGTGCGGCAATACAAACCATAAACCGGGTATAAAAGCGTAAATTTTACCGCATAATTATTGCTACAGTGTTAAAATTACCAATTTAGCCCTATATTTGCGCCATAAAAAAGCAATCTACGTCTTTAAACACTTATACAGAATATGACGCAATTCAGCACAGATGTACTCGTTCCTGATAAACAGGAAGGTGCAAGCGGTTTTTTCAGAGTAGTGGCACCCGTATTATTGTGGGTTATTTTTGCCGGTTTTGTTAAATCTTACTATGCTGCAAACGGCTATGCCCCCCCGTTTTTCCTTGCCAACGGGTTGCTTACCTTGCTTACCATTGTCATTACCATTTTAAGTCTGCTCCTTTGGTACCATAAACACTACAACAAAAGGGGTACCTTAACCGTATCTGACAACAGCCTTGATTTTACGTGGGATAATTCTGAGCGGGAATACAGTTTTAACCCCAAAGAAGTTAAAAACCTTACCCTTATTTATGATGGTTATGCCGGTGTATTAAGCCCCTTTAAAGGCTACAATAACCAAATATCATTTTCTAAAGACGGCGAGCAGTACAACTTTAACTTCTTCCTTGGCTCTGATGAAGATGCAGGCCAAATGGCAACCGTTATCAAAAAATGGTACGAAAACGGGGTTAACCTTAAAGAAAAAGACAGCAGCGGCCAAGAGCGCTATCTCATGCTGTACAATGCCGCTTACAAAAGCGTAATGGCTTAACCAGCCGCATTTGTGTGCCAACCTCCTGTATTTGCTGTATATTTATTCAATACAGTAATGCGCTTCTTTTATGCCATTGCCTCATTTTTTTGACTTTTACAGCCTGCCCGTTTCTTTTTTTATTGACGAAAAGGAACTGAAAAAGCGCTTTTTTGCGTTTAACAAACAGTTTCACCCCGATTTTCATACACTGGCAACCCCCGAAACCCAGCAGCAAAACCTCGAAATGGCCACCTATAACAACAAAGCCTACGAAACGCTGCTGCACTTCGACCAAAGGGTAAAATATATTCTGGAACTAAACGGGCTGCTCCACGAAGGCGAAAAATATACACTGCCGTCTTCTTTTTTGATGGAAATGATGGAACTGAACGAAACACTCATGGAATTGCAGGCAGAACCCGATGCAAACAAAGTTGCGCAACTGTTGCAAGCGGTAAACCATGCCGAAAATAACCTGCTTGAAGAAGTATTGCCGGCTATGAAACAATTTGCCCAAAACCCCGGCAACACCCAATTATTAACCGAAATAAAAGATTTTTACTACAAAAAGCGCTATTTGTTGCGAATCAAAGAAAGTTTATCTAAATTTGCCTCCGCTTAAGCCCAGATGGCGGAATTGGTAGACGCGCTGGTCTCAAACACCAGTGGGGTTAAACCCATGCCGGTTCGATCCCGGCTCTGGGTACATTGTATAAAGCCCTGCTCCTGCACAACGGGAGTGGGGTTTTTAGTTCCTGTACCTTGCTGGCTTGCACAAACAGTAACATGGCGCAGCTCCATCCCTGCTCAAAATAAACGGGCTGCTTATTTTCACCACCGCTGCTTCCATGCCATACGCATTAAAATTACCTGCAAACACAACTTGCCGCCCGCTTAGTTGTTATTAGAGTTGTTTGGTTAATCCAAAAATAAATTACAGCACTCCATGCCTGCTCCTTTACGGTGGATAGCCCCGTTTCTGTTTTTATTGTTTTTTGATGTTTATGCCTTTCAATTGGTAAAAACCGTAACTGCAAGCCTCTGGGTTACAGGCGTTTACTGGCTGCTGGCTGCATTTACCTATGTGGTTGTCTTTGCAGGCGTAGTGTTGGGCATAAGGCTGCACAACAACGCCCGAAGAATGTATATTACTGCAGTAGTGTTTATGCTGTTTATTTTCAAATTCCTGCTCAGCATTTTTACCCTTGCCGATGATTTGGTGAGGCTGCTCAAACTTGCTTACCTCTGGCTTGGTTCGGGTAGCAGCGCCGCTTTGCCTGAGCGCTCGGCAGTTATTTGTATGACCGGGCTGATTGTGTCTGGGGTGCCTTTTTTGGCCATGCTGCACGGTATGGCCCGAAATGCCTACCGATACAAGGTTAGAAATGTTGCACTGCCCGTACAAAATTTGCCCGATGAACTGACCGGTTTGCGGATTGTACAGATTTCCGATATTCATACAGGCAGTTTTATTACCGATAAACCAATACAACGGGCAGTGGCACTTATAAACAACCAACAACCCGATTTGGTGTTTTTTACCGGCGATTTGGTAAACAACCGCGCCAGCGAAGCAGCGCCTTACCTCCATATTTTCTCCAAAATTAAAGCCCGGTACGGGGTTTTTTCGGTATTGGGCAACCATGATTACGGCGATTATGTGCAATGGCCCTCAGAACAGCAGTACCGGGGCAATTTTGAAGAAATGCGCAATAACCATAGCGCACTCGGCTGGAACCTGCTGCTAAACGAACACCGGATTATCAACCACAAAGGACATAAAATTGCCATTATAGGGGTAGAAAACTGGAGTGCAAGCCCTCGGTTTAAAAGATACGGCAACCTGCAGCAGGCCTACCAAAACATTCCG
Source organism: Sphingobacteriales bacterium TSM_CSS (assembly GCA_002212985.1). Taxonomy (GTDB): domain Bacteria; phylum Bacteroidota; class Bacteroidia; order Chitinophagales; family UBA2359; genus UBA2359. The sequence goes on along the minus strand of NBMY01000088.1, from coordinate 28,215 downwards.
TCCGATTGCGCAGTGCAATTATTGCTTTCGCACGACCCCTCACACTGGAAAGCAGAGGTGCTGCCACAGTTTCCAAACATCAATGCCACTTTTTCGGGACATACCCATGCATTTCAGTTTGCCATCAGGTTGTTTGGGTTTAAATGGAGCCCGGTGCAGCTTATGTACAAAGAATGGGTAGGCTTATACCGCCAACAACAGCAGTGCCTGTATGTAAACCCCGGTTTCGGGTTTGTAGGATACCCCGGTCGCGTGGGCTATTTACCCGAAATAACGGTCTTTGAACTGCATCGGTCTAAAGTTTAAAACCGCTTAATAAGCAGCTTCATTGTATTGAATTTTGGTAATTTCCAGTTTCAGCCATGTAAAATTACCCTCTTCCAATTTCCATGTTACACTTAAACGGGTAGGAATGGTAATGCCCGGTTGGAAAGTTTTGTAAGAAGTGGGATCTGCTTCAATATTCCAGTCTTCTAAGGTAGCGCCGTTTTTGCGGTTATAATACCGTTTTGCTTCGTATGCAAGAAACTTTCCATCATCGGAAAACCTGAAAATGGCCGATGCGGTTAAGCCTCCATAGGTCATAGTGGCTTTTGCGGCATCGCTGCCGGCTTCTTCCCAATGCAAATAGTTGCTGAGCGCTGCAGACGGAAACCAAACCGTTTCGCCTAAGTAGCGGAGCAGGGTTCCCTGATCGGTTTCGGGTCCTTTTGCATTGGCTACGGTAAATAGCGAAAGGGCTTTAATTAGCATGTGTCCTTTTCCGTTTTCATACTTATCTCTTCCAACCAGAAAAATACCCGGCATCATAGTTACCTCTGTTTGCCAGAAAAAGGCGGGCTGTATGGCGGCAAACCATTGTTGGGCTTCAAAAGGCATCCACTTGCCTGTGGGTGTGGTGCGCATGGTTCCGCTCTGCGTAAGCCTTACTTTGTCTGCAATGGTTTTACCCACTACCCCCGATTGCCTGAGCCATTGCTGAACAGGTAGCGGCAGCAGGGCAATTTTAGCTTCGGTTACCGTGGCGGTATCGGTAACGGCTGTTTGCAGCAGGTTTTTCAACTCGGCACTTGCGGTGCGGTTAAATCTCCATTGCCCCCAAGCCGTAACTGCTACCAGCAGCACCATTACATTGGCAAGGGTGCCAAAACGTGCATCGGCCCAAAAAACAAAAACAAGCAATTGCGATACCAAAATGCCCATCAAAGCCCATGCAAACCAAGTTTCTTTTTTGAGTATAAAAAAGAGTGCGCCCAGTATAAAAAGTGCAGCTCCCAGCAACCATACCAAGCCCCAGTTTTTGCCAATGGGCAGGGTAAGTTCATTCATTTCGGCATACCCAAAGGCTTTTACAAAACCCATAAGGTGAATAACCCCGTGAAGGAGCAACAGCAAAATAAACAATACTCGCAACATATATACAGGTTTTAAGTAAGCAATTTAAACATATAGAGCATAATTCTGAGGAGTTGGCAAATTGAAAAAGGGCATTGCCAAAGACCGGCAACACCCTTTTTATGAATCCACTAGTTTTTTTTGTTTCAGCAGATTAGTGTCTTTCGGGTTCGAGGCTCCAGGTTTCGGGCGAGCGCCAAAGTGCAGACAAAATCAGTTCGCGCATAAACAGAAACTCTTTAGGCAGGCGGTCATAACCTTTTTCAAAGAGTTCTTCATGCGATAACAGTTCGCGTTTCCACTCTTCGCGGTCAACAGACATTACACTATCAAAATCTTCATTGCTGAAAGATTCCAAACCTTTCCAGTCAATATCCTGATAACGGGGCATCCACCCGATGGGGCTTTCTACTGCGGCTGCGCGACCGCGGGCGCGGTTTATAATCCATTTAAGCACCCGCATATTTTGGCCAAAGCCGGGCCAAACAAAATTGCCATTTTTATCTTTTCTGAACCAGTTTACGCCAAAAATCCGGGGCGGGTTGGGTAAAGTTCGCCCAAACTGGAGCCAATGGTTAAAGTAATCGCCCATGTGGTAGCCCATAAATGGCAGCATAGCAAAGGGGTCGCGGCGCACCTGCCCAATGTTTCCGAAAGCGGCGGCGGTCATTTCAGAACCCATAGTGGCGGCCAAGTACACACCAAAATTCCAGTTAAAAGATTGGTACACCAGCGGCACGGAGGTAGAACGTCGCCCCCCGAAAATAAAGGCGGCAATAGGCACGCCTGCGGGGTTTTCCCAATCGGGGTCAATACTGGGGCATTGGTTAGCGGGGGCAGTAAAACGGGCATTGGCGTGTGCGGCGGGTTTACCGCTGGTGGGGTCGTATGGTTTTCCCTGCCAGTCGGTCAAACCTTCGGGAATTTCTTTGGTAAGTCCTTCCCACCACACATCGCCATCGGGGGTAATGGCAACGTTGGTAAAAATGGTATTTTTCGCTATGGCATACATAGCATTGGGGTTGGTTTTATAGTTGGTTCCGGGGGCAACGCCAAAATAGCCGGCTTCAGGGTTTATGGCGTGCAGGCGGCCATCGGCGCCGGGATGAATCCAAGCGATGTCATCTCCAACAGTGGTAATTTTCCAGCCCTCCATTTCGGCTGGCGGAATGAGCATGGCAAAATTGGTTTTACCACAGGCACTGGGAAATGCGGCAGCAATGTAGGTTTTCTCTCCTTCGGGCGATTCTGCGCCTAAAATGAGCATGTGTTCGGCTAACCAGCCTTCTTCGCGGGCTATGCTGGAAGCTATGCGCAGGGCAAAGCATTTTTTACCCAGCAAGGCATTTCCTCCGTAACCGCTACCGTAAGAAATAATAAGCCTGTCTGACGGAAAGTGAGTTATGTATTTAACGGTGGGGTTGCAGGGCCATTTGCTGTCGTGCTGGCCGGGTTCCAAGGGGGCGCCTACCGAGTGAATACATTTTACATAGTTATCGCCGGTTATTAAACCAAGTACCCCGCTGCCCATTCGGGTCATAATTTTCATGTTCACCACCACATACTCCGAGTCGGTTATCTGTACGCCATAACGCGACAGGGGCGAACCTAGGGGTCCCATGCAAAAGGGTATAACATACATGGTTCGGCCATGCATACATCCTTTAAACAAGTCGTTCAGGATGTTTTTCATTTCACGCGGGTCCATCCAGTTGTTGGTAGGGCCGGCATCTTCGCGGCGGCGGCTGCAGATAAAGGTTCGGTCTTCAACACGTGCCACGTCACTGGGGTCTGAAAAACACGCAAAACTGTTGGGGCGTTTGTGGGGGTTAAGGGGTATAAAAGTGCCTTTTTCTACCAGTTTTTTGCACATTTCCTGATATTCTTCTTCGGTACCCGTACACCAATGTACACTTTGCGGCTCAAAATATTCGGCAAGGCTTTCGACCCATTGTTCCAGTTCCATAGACTGGGCTTTTCCAAATGCAGAAGTTTCGTTTGTTAAAATAGAGTGAGGCATAATATGAATTAAAATGGTTTGCTAATGAATATTGAATGGTTGGAGCCGGCCGTATATTTTAATAACGTCGGCAGCGGAATGGTGGTGCAAAATTAATGATTTTTTTGTAAAGATTTTGCCAACAAGTTAAATAAATATGCGCCCGTTCAAAAGTAAAAGTCCAAAATTGTTGCAGTTTTAGAGAGATCCTTCCTGCCAATGTTTTATAAGAAAACCGAAGAATTTGGTCTTGGGTTCGCTTACCGGCAGCAAGGTAAAAGCAATACAAAAACGCTTGCCAATGCCACTTATTGGCTCAAACAACCCGAAGTATAGGCAGTTAATGCTGCTTTACAAATGAGTAAATTATAAAATATCGGTCATTATTTTTTCTGTTTTTTTAAAGTACCAAACACCGCTTACACAGAATAAAACAGACATAATACATATATACGCCATTTGCCAATATTGGTATTCCCCGCCTAACAGGCACCAGCGGTAGCCGTCTGTTAAGCCTACCAATGGGTTAAGGTAAAACAATGTTTTGTATTGTTCGGGTATATAAGCCGTGGGGTAAAAAACAGGGGTTAAATAAAATAGCAGATATAAGCCATAGTTAACAATTTGCTGCATATCGCGATACCTTACAATTAATGCGCTTGCCCAAACCGATATGCCGGTGTTAAGCAACAGGGTAAGCACTATAAATACAGGCAGATACAACATGCTGAGTTGGAGCGGGTGCTTAAAATAGACCAACAAAATGAAAATAAACAACAGCCCAATGGCAAAGTCGGTTAGTCCTACCAGTAATTTTGAGAGAGGAACCAACAATCGGGGAAAATAGACTTTCTGAATAATGCGCTGTGCATCTAATATTGAAGAACCCGACGAGGCCACGGTACCCGAAAAATAAGCCCAAACTATCCATCCGCTCAACAGAAACAGTGGGTATGGAATGTTTACCGTTTCTATTTGAATGATTCGGTTAAACACTACGCTTAGCGTAAGGAGGGTTAAAACGGGTGTTACAAAACTCCAGAACAGCCCCAAATAGGTTTGTGAGTATTTGGCTTTAATATCGCGGTAGGCAAAAATTAACAGTAACTCGCGATAACGGTATAACTCGCCAAAATTTACCCGTAAATCATGATTGTCTGCATCAATTACCGTTTGAAACATAAGCCCGATGTTGCGAAATGTGTATTTTTACGCAAAATTAGCCATTCATGACAAGCATTGCGCACATTATTAACCCTGTAAAGGTAAAACCAAATTCCGATTTATCGTATGCGCAGCCCATTACTTTTGAAACCATGCGCATGGCCAAAGCTTATGCCAAAGATATTGTGCCGGTTGAACTGTTCTCTGCACAATATGCCGAGGATGCCGGTTTTGTTCCGGAGTGGTTTACCCAAACGCCCAACCTTGAGCGCTCTGTAATGGATTTTGCACTGTTTAAAGTGCCCCGAAAGCTGCCGCTTATTTATGACATTTTAGAACGCCTCTACAACGCCACCAATGCAGAATTTCTAATTTATACCAATGCCGATATTGGCGTAGTGCCACATTTTTACCAGGCAGTTTATTACTACATTCAACAGGGGTACGATGCTTTTATTATTAACCGCCGCCGAATATCGGGTAAATACCGACATGTTTCCGAAATTCCGGCCATTATTTCAGATGTGGGGCTGCCCCACCCCGGGTTCGATTGTTTTGTGTTTCACCGAAATTTGTTTCCATTGTTAACCTTGGGACACATTTGCATCGGCATTCCGTTTATTGAAATCAGCTTGTCGCACAATCTTTTTTGTTATGCTAACAATTTTGTGTTGCTGCACGATAAGCACCTTACTTTTCATATTGGCAAGGAAGTTATTAAAGACTGGGGCGACAGGCAGTACGTGGCTTTTAACCGGCAGGAGTTTGTTAAAATAAGAAAAACGCTCATGCCCAAATTTGACATACGTAAGTTTCCGTATTCAAATTTACCGTTTTTGAGACGCTATCTGAGTTGGCTGTTTAACCCGGCTATGCAAATAGGCATTTGCCTGCCCTTAGACTGGCGGGCCTTTAAAAAACGATTTCGATACCGGTTTAATGAGTTTTTTTTCGGGTTTATTGATGATTGGCGGTAGCTGCCCATAAGGTTCAGCAAATTACTTGCATTATTTGCGTTTAGGTTGGTAAAGCGTACTGTCATTGGTTACAGATAGCGCTACCTGCACACTTTCTGAACCGTCCATTTTGGCAATTATGCCCGTAATTTCTCCCTTCTCATTTAAATTGCCTTTAAGCATGGCTATTTTACCGCCTTTGTCATCGGTTTCATAAATGGTAGCGCCATCTTTGGTAAGGCTGCCGGTAAGTTTACGCTCTACTGAGTCGGCAACAAAATAATAACCTCCTGTTATGTTTCCCTGAATTTGTTCTAAAAACAGGTGTATATTGCTTTTGCCAAAAGTGCCTGTAAAATAGCGTATTTTGGGTTTAGGTATTGCAGGCGGCGCCAGTTTTACCTCAATAGAGTTTCTTTTGCCTTTTTCTTTAAATTCGCAGGCAAACAGCAGCGTCAATGCAGTTAACGTCATACATAAAAGTACTGAAACAGTTTTCATATAGGGTGTTGTTGGTATAAATTGTGCAATAGGGGGTTTAAAGCAGGTGGTTTATGTAAGGTGTGTGGCAAGAGTTATATTGAGTTGCGCCAATGCCTGTTCCGACAGTTTTCCGGTGTTGTTTGGTATGGCCTCATTGGGGTTCAGAAACAAGTAAGAAACGTTTCCAAACATTTTTTTTCCCAGATTTCGCAACAATGCAGCTTTTGCAAAATAATTCTCTCTATGCAGGCGGTATTGTCTGAAAACCGAACCTTCACTATCGGGCATAAGTTCATAGCCCAATGAAAGGTTGTAGGCAAGCGCCTTTTTATTATCTTTATGCACTTTTATTCCGGTAAAATCCAAATCAAGTATTAAAAAAACAAAATCGAGCATAGAAAGCGCGGCAAAAACCGGCACAGGGCTGCCTGCATATGCTGCGTCCCATACAAAGATACCGCAATTGCCTGTTTTGCTTTGGTAATTAATATTTGCCGTGTTTATGAGTCCTACCTCGGTTTTGTTGTGCTCAATTACAAAAAAAAAGTTGCTGTTGTTGTTAATAGATGCAAACCAGTTCTTCTGCATTTCGGAAGTTATAAACTGCCGGTATTCCATATATTTGCTTACCTGAGGGTGGTTTCGCCAGTAACGCACCGTTTCAAGGTGATTTTCAGTTAGTTTACTTAGCGTAACGCCGTATCGAATCCACTTCATTGTAAAATTTTTCTTATGGCATATTGCGGGCGCTGGTTTTGCCCCATATAAATTCTGCGCAGGTACTCGCCAATGATGCCAAGGCAAAATAAAATAATGCCGGTGGTAAAAAAAATGGCAGTTATGAGTGAGGTAAAGCCCAATTGAGTGTCTGATACAATTTTGTCGTAAATATAGTAAAGTCCTACACAAAAAAACACAACCGAAAACAACAAACCACCGTAAGTCATTATTCTTAGCGGAATTGCTGTGTAGTTGATGATAAGGTCGAGGGTAAATAAAATGAGCTTCAGCAACGGGTAACCCGATTGCCCTTTCTTTCGGGCTTCATGCATTACTGCAACTGCAACAATTTGATTGGTGTACCACTGCAAAATTTCATCTATATAAATAAAGTTCTGCGTATGCATTACAATTTTGGCAATAATGTCATGGTCTATCAGTCTGAAAGACGAACCTTCGTTGCGGGTTCCGGCTCCTAATTTAAAGGTTTTCCTTACAATGGCACTGCCCAGTCTTCTTACAACCGAATGTTTCTTTACCGGATACACGCCATACACTACATCGGCCAGGCTTTGTTGACGCGCATCTATAAGCTTTGGAATTTCTTCGGGGGGTGTCTGAAGGTCGTCGTCAATGGTAATAATATACTGCCCCCGTGCAAAATGGCAACCGCATAAAGTGGCATTGTGCTGACCAAAGTTCTTTACTAATTTTATACCCACCACCTGTTTGGGATATTTGCTTTTTAACAGGGTAATTATTTGCCAACTGTTGTCGGCTCCGCAATCTTCCACAAATATTACCTCAAAAGTCTGCTTCAGACTGTCAAATACTTTTTGTATGCGGGTAAACAATTCTTCTATAGTAGCTTCACCGTTAAAAACGGGCACTACTACGGAGTAATCTATGGTTTGCCTATAAGAAAATTGCATACCCAAATGTAACCGACTTTTTCCAATTTCGGGCTATTTTATTAAAAAAGTACTTCCCCCCCTGCCTGTATTACGAACCTACCGTTAACCCGCCGTCTAAACGCAGTACGCTTCCGGTAATCCAGCCCGAAGCATCAGACAACAGGTAGGCTACTGCATAAGCCACATCATCGGGCACACCTACCCGCAAAGGGTAGGCGGATACGTGTGCCTGCATAAATTGCTCCGATACTGTATTGAGTGTATCATCAAATATAGGTGTTTTAACCATTGCAGGTGCAATGCAGTTGGCACGTATGTTTTTACCGGCATACTCCAGCGCCAATGTTTTGCTGAAAGCTTCCAACGCTGCTTTTGAAGCCGAATAAGCGCTCCCGCCCTTATAGGGATGCTGTGCAGCCACCGAACTGATATATACTAAGGAACTGCCGGGCAACAGCTTTTTTTGCCTTAACAGTTCTGCCGTAAGCATTACCGGCGCCACAAAGTTGAGGTGCATTAGGTTTTGAAGAGCTTGTTCCTTCAAAAATTTTACCGGACATGGTTTCCAAATACCGGCGCAGTGTGCCAGTCCGCATAACGGGGGTAGTCCTGCAACCAATTCAGGCAGTTGTGCGGTTTTAACAAGGTCAAACGAGGTTGACAGATGTCCGTTTTCGGGTAGCAAAGACAGGGTTTCCTGCAACTGCTCCGTATTTCTGCCGGTGATAATCAGTTTGGCGCCCAGCTTTGCCAGCGTTACGGCAGTTTGTCGTCCAATACCCGAAGAACCGCCCGTTACCAATATGGTTTTGCCTGTAAGGCTAAAGTTATGCGTCATTTCCTGCTGCCTGTTATTGTTAGCAATCTTTAGGCTTACATGCCCATATTTATTAATATTGTAGTTTGCAGTACTGCCGTTTCAAATTTCTATTACAGGCAAACAAACCAGCGGTTCTGTACATATGGCTGCCGAACCCCAGGATAATCCAACCCCAAAACCCGATAAGAGCAACGAAAGCGGCCGATTTTGCAGCTCGGCGCCCAATTCGGCTACCATGGTAAGGGGTATGGTGGCACTGCTGGTATTGCCATAATTTTTAAGGCTGTAGGGCACTTTTTCTCTTTCTAACTGCAATTTGTTTCTTATGCGCTCATTCATAAGCAGGTTTGCCTGATGAAAAACAACATAATCAAAACTGGCAGTTGTTTTGCCCATATTTTGCAAAAGGGTTTCTATATTCGGCGCTACCTCCCTAAGTCCGAAATTAAAAACTTCGGTACCGTTTAACTGCATTTGGGCATTGCTGCGTACAATTCCTTTTTCCCTTTCGGTTTCTTCCAGCGAATGGACATTAAGCGGGTGCCTGCTGCCGCCGTCTTGTATCATAATGGCATTATATCCTTTACCATCGCTTTGCAGATTAAAGTACATGGGCTGGGCTAAGGGGTTGTAATCCAGTGCAGTGGCGGTGCCGGCATCGGAAAAAAGCGGAGCCACGCTCTTGTCTTTTTCCGAAATAAATTTGCTCAATGCATCACCTACCAGTAATAATCCTTTTTTGCCGGGCATGTTTGCCAGCAGGCTACCTGCTACCGATAACCCGTAAACATAGGCAGAACAGCCCAGATTAATATCAAAGGCAAGGCAGGTTGAAGGCAACCCCAGCCGTTCCTGTAATATAACCGCCGTGCATGGGGTTATATAATCGGGGGTTTGACTGACAAAAATCAGCAGCCCTATGTCAGACTTTTGCCAATTCAATGCAGCCATTAACTTCTCCGCAGCCGTATAACATAAATCCGAAGCACAACAATTGTCGCTCACCACCCGCCGGTATTCAATTCCGGTAGTTTTAATAAGCAAACTTCGCTCCCGTTCTGTAAGCCAGTTGTATTGGTGGTTGCTAAAGGTGTTTGCGGGCACACAGGCTGCCAGTCCGGCAAAATGTATCTTGTTTACACAAAAAAAAGCCATACTTTGTATATAAGTTAAGCAGCGCTACCCTACCCTGCTCTTTACGGTATTGTACAGGTCTTCAACGGTTAAGCACTTTTGTAAATCTTCTCCGGTAACTGGCACATTGTATTCTGCATCTATGAGCGCAATCAGTAAAAGTGCGTGCATTGAACTCCACTCCTCCAATTGTTTAAAAAAGGTATCAAAGGTAATAAGCGCCGAATCTGTTTCTTCAAATTGGTCGCGTATTTGTTGCAAAAATATGTCCTTTTCCATGGTCGGTTTCTTTGTATTGGTGGCTGTTTGCAAGGCATCTGTTATAAAAAAGCATTGCTTTAGCCGGCAAAATTAACAATTTTACCCTATTCTAAAAGCAACGGCACCTAAAACAACAAAAAAACCCTGCTTGTATGATGGCAAACAGGGTTTTCTATTTAAATACGGCAGTAAGGGGTACAATTATCTTTCAGGCATTGCAAGATGAATCGACATTGCAAAATCAATTCCAACACTTATAAAAACAATTTTATACCTCATATGCCTTTTGTCTGTTGTGCTGTTCTGTTTACGCTATCCTACTTTACCTGCACATGCATTAGTTTGTTGTGTACTTCCATTCCCTGACTATTGGCCAGGCGACACAAATACAATCCGTTGGGCAATTGTGCCGCATCGTAGTTAATGGTATTGGGTTCACCGGCATGTACGGCCCCTTTAAAGAGCGTTTGAACCAATTTACCCGTTACATCATAGAGTTCAAGGCATAATTCATCGTCTTGCGGCCAGGTAAAGGCAATTTGAGTGTTTTGGCTAAACGGGTTAGGCATTACCTGTATTAAGTCATTGGTAAAACCGGTTTTGCCGCGTCCGCGAATTTTCTGGGGCACCCAATACCAGCCAATAGTAGTTTGGTTGGGATTGCTGCAATCAGTTACAGTTACCACATACCAACCCGATGGCAGGTTGGTAATTGCATTGGTGGTAGCCAACGGAGCGCCTGTCCATGCAGCAGGGCCCTCCCATTGGTATTGGTAAACGTTGCCGGGGCAGGGTGTACCGCCTTGGGCAGTAATAGATACAGAGCCATTGCTAATGCCAAAATCGGGTTGTATGGTTACACTGGCAATATTCACCAATCCCGGGTCGGTACCTGCCGGCGAACTGTTAAAGATTAAAACTTCATCGCCACACCCATTGCTGTCTGAAATGGTAATGCTCCAAACAGCGTTATCTGCATACACCACCTGTATATTGCCCGGCGATGGTACCGAATAGACGGCATAGCCGCTATTGTTCCATGTATAGCTGTATGGCGGTAAACCTCCGCTAAAGGTTATGGTATTAATATTGTAGAAAGACGGGCTGATACCTCCAACCCCTTCATCAATATTTACCGTTCCCGACAGCGGATCTACCTGCGGCGGTTCTATTACCGTTGCCGAGTTGGCACAAACACAGCCATTGGCATCGGTTACAGTTACCGCATAGGTGCCGGCAGTCAAACCGTTCAGGCTGCTGCCGTTGCCGGCCGGCCCGGCAGGACCGCTCCATGCGTAGGTATAGGGGCCTACACCTCCGCTGGCACTGGTATTGGCAGAGCCATTGGCTGCCCCGTAGCAGGTAATGTTGCCTGCAAGCGTATTGCAATTGAGCGCCGCCGGCTGATTGATAACCACCGTTTTTATGGTACTGCAACCTACACCGTCCGTTACCGTTACCACATAAGTGCCCGCAGAAAGCCCGTTAATGGAACTTGCGCTTGAACCGGTATTCCAAGCATAAACATAAGGAATAATACCTCCTGTAGCCGACACACTGGCCGAACCGTTGCTGCCGCCGTTGCAACTTACCCCAAAACCACTAAAGCCCGATGTGGTGGTGGTGGCAGCTAACTGGCTTAAAGTTACATTAAACGAACAGGTAGCGGTATTGCCAACGGCATCGGTGGCAGTATATAATACGGTGGTAGTACCTGTACCCACTGCATTACCGGGCGAGTAGTTAGAGGTAAGTGTCGGGGGTCCGCAATTGTCGCTGGCGGTTGGGGCTGTCCACACCGCCGAGGTAGAGCAGGTAATAAAACTTTGGGGGCATCCGCTAATTACGGGTGGCAGGTTGTCTAAAACCTGTACGTTAAAGTTACAACTGTTGCTGTTTCCGTTGCCGTCATTGGTACTCAATGTTACGGTGGTGGTGCCCACACCGTTAAAGGCAGTGCCTGCGGCAGGCTGTTGAGTAAAGGAGGGTGTGCCACAGTTATCGGCAATAGTGGCAGGGTTGTAGGCGGGTAAACTTGCCGAGCAGGTATTACTTAACAATACCGTTTGTGTGCCCGGGCAGGTTATGGTAGGCGCTGTTCCGTCAGATACCGAAACGTTAAACGAGCAGGTTCCTGTATTGCCGTTGCCGTCATTGGCGGTTAAGGTTACGGTAGTACTGCCAACGCCACTTAAAATGGTGCCGGCTGTGGGGGTTTGCAACATGCTGGGAGTGCTGCAGTTGTCGGCGCTGCTAACGGGGCTGTACGCGGGCAAGGTAGCCGTGCAGGAAGTTCCAAGTGTTAGTGCCTGATTTGCCGGACAGGTAACGGTAGGTGCAATGTTATCAATACGGTTAACGGTAAACGAGCAGGTAGTGGTATTACCGTGGCCGTCATTGGCAGTTAAGGTTACAGTAGTACTGCCAACACCAGAAACCGTGCTGCCCGATGCAGGCAACTGGCTAACCGAAGGTGTGCCGCAGTTATCGGCGCTGCTAACCGCATTGTATGCCGGCAGGGTTGCCGAGCAGTTGGCGTTTAATGCTATGGTTTGGGCAGCAGGACAGGTTATGGTAGGGGCAATATTGTCCACACGGTTAACGGTAAACGAGCAGGAAGCGGTATTGCCGTTGCCATCGTTGGCAGTTAACGTTACGGTGGTGTTGCCTACACCGGTAACAACAACGCCTAATGCCGGCGCCTGACTAAGAGCCGGCGTACTGCAATTGTCGGCAATACTTGCCGGGCTGTATTGCGGTAAAGATGCCGTACAGGAGGCATTGAGCGCCAGGGTTTGTGTTGCAGGACAGGTAATGGAAGGGGACGTAATGTCTGTTCGGGTTACGCTAAATGAACAGGTAGCGGTATTGCCATTGCCATCATTGGCAGTAAGGGTTACCGTAGTGCTTCCAACACCCGAAACCGTGCTGCCCGATGCCGGCGTTTGAGTGGCAGATGGGGCGGTTGCACAGTTGTCGGATATACTTACAGGATTATAGGCGGGCAGGGAAGCAGTGCAATTGGCGCCCAAAGCAATGGTTTGGGTACCGGGGCAAGTAATGGCAGGAACTGTATTGTCAACGCGGTTAACGTTAAAACTGCACGTGGCAGTATTGTTGCTGCCATCGGTTGCGGTAAGCGTAACCACAGTAGTACCCACACCCGACAAGGCAAGCCCCGATGCCGGCAATTGGCTTACAGCCGGTGTGCCGCAGTTATCTGCACGGCTTGCAGCGGTATAGGCAGGCAGAGTTGCCCCGCAAGAGGCGTTGAGCACTACTGTTTGTGTAGCGGGGCAGGTTATGGTGGGCAGCGTATTATCAACACGGTTTACCGTAAACGAGCAGGTAGAGGTATTGCCGTAGCCGTCGTTGGCGGTTAAGGTTACAGTGGTAGCGCCAACACCCGATAAACTGGTATTAGCTGCCGGAGATTGGGTAAAGGTTGGGCTGCCTCCGCAGTTATCCGAAATGCTGGTAGGGCTGTATCCGGGTAAAGTGGCAGAACAGGAAGTACCTAAACTGATGGTTTGATTACCCGGACAACTGATGGAGGGCGGAAAGCCGTCAATTTTAGTTACCGTAAACGAGCAGGTAGAGGTATTGCTGCTGCCGTCTGTGGCGGTTATGGTAACGGTCATGGTTCCTATTCCACTCACAATTGAGCCGGCGGCAGGCGTTTGGTTATAAACCGGTGTGCCGCAGTTATCGGTATTTACGGGCACCAGGTACACCGGCAAGGTTGCCAGGCAATTTGCCCCCAAAAACAAGGGTTGGTTGTTAGCGGGGCAGATTATTTGCTGTATGTTATTATCGGTTTTGTTAACGTTAAATGAACAGGAACTCGAATTGTTGTAAACATCGGTAGCAGTAAGTACAACGGTGGTTACCACCAAACCCGATACCGTAGTTCCTGCCGGAGGCGATTGTACTACATTGAAAGAACTACAGTTGTCGGAACTGGTTACGGGGCTGAAGGCTGGTAAATCTACGGTGCAGGAGGCATTTACCGTAAGTGTTTGGGTGCCGGGGCAGGTTAAACTCGGGGGCGTGCCATCTATTTTATTTACACTGAAGAAACAGGTTGCGGTGTTGCCGTTTGCATCGGTTGCCCGAAGCGAAACTGTGGTAAACCCAATGCCCGATACCGAAGTTCCTGCCGCGGGAGTTTGGTCTATGGCTGGTGCTCCGCAGTTATCAGAACTGCTTAAGGGGCTGTAGGCAGGAAGCGTGGTAGTACAGTTGGTGCCACTTAGCGACAAGGTTTGGGTGCCGGGACAGGTAATGGTAGGTAACACATTGTCGGTTTTATTTACCAAAAACGTACAATTGCTGGTACTGCCATTGCAATCTGTTGCAGTTAAAGTTACCGTTGTTGGCGATGATCCTGTTACAACTGTGCCTGCCGCAGGCGATTGCGTAACGGTAACACCCGCTGCTCCGCAGCATACATCGTTCTTAAATGCCTCTGTGTAGGTGGGCAGTGTAACCCCGCACGAAGTAGATAAAACCAAACTTTGCGCACTGGGACAAGTAATAACGGGTGGGGTGTTATCTACCCTGTTCACATTGAAAGAACAGGTGGTAGTATTGTTGGAGGCATCTCGGGAGGTAAGCGTAACCACGGTTGTGCCGGTATTAAACACACTGGATCCGCTAAAAGGATTTTGCTCCAAAGTAACTGCACTGCAAATATCTGAACTGGTGGCCAGTGTAGTATAATCGCTAAGGTTTCCATTGCAAAACGCACTGGATAATATAAGTGTTTGTGTTCCGGGGCAGGTTAAACTCGGCGGTGTTTGATCCACGGTTTGTACCGAAACTGTACAGGCATCGGTATTATTGCTAAGGTCGGTGGCTGTAAATGTAACCGTGGTGTTACCCACGCCGGTAATTACGGCAGGTGAAGCCGTGACAGTAACATTTCCGGGGCAATTATCGGTATAAGTAACGTTAAAAGCGGTTATGAAATTAGCCATCGTGGCCGTACAATTCGTGGCGGACAATACGGCTGTCTTTGTTCCGGAGCAGGTAATATTGGGGTCTTGATTATCTGTTTTGGTTACATTAAAGCTACAAGTATTGGTGTTGTTGTTACAGTCGGTAGCTGTTAATGTAACAACTGTTGCCGTAGCGCCCGTAACCGTGCTGCTTTGAAGTGGAGACTGGGTAACAACAATAGAAGCTGTTGTACAGCAGGCATCGCTTTTGGTCGCCAAACTGCGGTAATCTCCCAACGTTGCAGAACACGATGAGTTGACCGTTACATTTTGCGTGGCAGGACAGGTAATGGTAGGCGGTGTGTTATCAACAACATCTACCGTAAAAGAACAAAATGCAGAATTACTGCCGTCTGTTGCAGTCAACTGAACAGAAACAGATGTGGGACTATTATAGGTTGTTCCGGAAGGGATAGACTGAAACACATTAATTACCCCACAATTATCCGATGTACTTACGGGAGTATATGCGGGCAAGGTTGCCGAGCAACTGCTGTTTAAAAAAATGGTTTGGTTGGTTGGGCAGGTAATGGCGGGTGGGGAGTTATCTAACCTGACAACATTAAAAGTACAACTGTTTGCTCCTTGCGTAAGGGTAACCACAGTAGTACCAACACCGGTTAAAGTTGTACCCGCCGTTGGCGATTGGGTAACCCCGGTTGAAGTATAGTTGGGCAGGGTTGCCTGACACGATGAATTCAAGGTTACTGATTGTGTTGGAGGGCAGGTAGGCTGTGCAATGGCTGTATAACACCATAAGCCTAATGAAATAAGCAGTGTATAGCGAAGCAAATATACCTGCAAAATTGGTTGAGTGTAAAATCTTCTTTTCATGATGGAGTTGGTTTGTTTATTACTTTATTTACCCGCTTATTATCTTTGGCAATGCTTAAAACCTGAGTATAAAATGTAACTTTAAGAAACTTGCTTTTGCAAGGAGCACTTTCAGTTTATTTTCCCGATAGCTTAAACCATTGTCAATTAATACACGGGCAGCGTTATACAGTACAAAAAACAATTTGTTTTTCGGGAGCGAGAAAGCCAAAATACCCGGCACATGCATTCAATAACTGCTGCTGTTTAGGGGTTGCCTTAGTCACTAAAATTCCGAAATAAAACATTACCTTCCGGACTGTTTCAAAATTTCAAAGTCTGTTTACTGTCATCAACTCGCATGGTGCTGCATTTCCCGAACTATAACTGTACAGGCGCCCCACCATTTTAAAATCGGGTTGAAAAGCCGACCGACAAATATTGTTCTTATTCTGCCTTTTGCAACACCAAATTCTGCTATTGAAAACAACATACCTTCACGGTCAAAAGTAGAGAAAATTTACAGTTTTATGACTAACGACAACATATTAATTTTTCAATTAGCCGTCATAAAAAAAAGCCACAGGTCTCCCGATATTTTTTTTTCATCAACCTACTGATAGTCAATTTAATATAAGTTATAAATAAATCAATTTTGTTTTATTGCTCAAATGCGGGTTAATAATATCAAAATCTAATGCCCAAGAAATTTTGCATAAGCAGCAGCGCCATAAAATATGCGTCAAAGTTGCCCCCTCATACCTTCCTATAGCAATCCCGCCGTTATTTCACAGAGGTTAGCTGCCAGGAATCGTAATCATTTGTCCGTCCGAAAACCAGTTTCAGGGTAGCTTTTTGGTTAATGATTACCTCTGCCACGCCGCGGTTTTTAAAAACATCGGTGCGCTTAATGCTGTAATGGTTAATTTCCGGCTCATCAACATACAACAGTAAGCCAATGGCAGTATCGGTGGCAAAGCGGGTGGCGGTAGCAATATCGGCACAGTAGAGGGCTTCCATGAGCCGGCCGGCGGCATCGGCAAGCAGTTCCTCGTCGGTAGGTTGCATAACTTCGTCAATGCAATCTAATACCTGTTGCAGTTCCAGCAGCAGTTGGCGGTCGGCGGCAATTTCGGCTTGGGTAGGCACATGGGGTTTTGTGCCGCATCCGGCAACAGTAAAGGCCAGCAGGTTTATCCATGCAAAAATTACCATGTAATGTTTTTTCATGACTGCTACCGGATTTTATTGCAAAAAATAGTAGCCGTTTTCGTCAATGCCAACAGTTGGCACCCGATGATAGTACTGAAAATAATCGTACCCTTGTTTCAGGGAACTCCAGAATTGGAGCAGGGTTGGCTTGTTGCGGTATAAGTGTTGCAGGATATTGAATTTTAAATCAGACATACGTGCCGGAAACAGGTGAACAGGTATTTTTACCTGCCCGTTGGCACGGGCCTGTGCAACCAGCCAATACACTTCTTCTATATAGGGGTCGGTAATGGCAATGCAGCCAATTGATTTGCAGTTGCCATGAATATAAATATTGCCGCCCAGCCGGCTGTTCGTACTTAGCTGCCGGTCGGAGGCATTTGGGTAGCTTACTTCCATAGAAAGGTGGTAGGCGCTAAAGGGGTTCAGGCTGCTAATGTGGTAAAAGCCTTCGGGCACTTGCTCATCGCCTTCCCTGCGCTTGGGTCCCAATTGTCCGGACATAGCGCATACAGGGTAGCTCTTTACCAGCGTAAATGGCAGCGTACTGTTATCGGAAGCCCACACTTCCAACACGCTTTCGCCCTTAAACACGCGCAGGTAAAGATTCTGCGGCGGGTAGGCCAGTCCTTTTTTCTGAAACAGTGCGCGCAACAGGGCATCTTTTGCATCGCGGGCATCGGCCACGCGTGCATACCACAATTGGTCGGTTGAGTTTAACTTTAAACAACAACAACAAAGCAATATTAAAAACGCCGCACGCTGCAACATAGCTTTTTCAGGGTTTTTACCGGTAATTGAAATTAAATGTTTTCTGACCACTCCTATTTTGGAATAGGACACGAAACAGCAATTAGGGGTTTACTTTATAACCGGAAGGCGGTATTCATTAAGAATACTGTACTTTTATGTTCTGCACCGATAAGGCAATCATTTCTTTCAGCACTTCCACATTAATGTCGGACAATTTCTTAATATACAGGCAACCTTTACCCGTTTTGTGTTTTCCCAGTTTCTGCAGTTGTGCTTCGAGCGGCTCAAAACCCGACATTAGGTAAACAGACAGGTTTTGTTTTCGGGGCGAAAAAACGGTAAGCATCCAGTCACCTTCCTGCCCGCTTGCATATTTATAATGGTAGCTGCCAAAACCCACTATTGAATTACCCCACATTTTGGGTTGGTGGCCGGTAACCTCCTGCATTAGGGCGCAAATAGTCAGGCAATCCTGCTTTTGGGTTGCATTGGTAAGAGCGTTCAAAAAATCGGCAACGCTTTGGTTATTGGGTTTGGTTTTCAGTTCAGACATAGTGCTATGGGTTAGGTTATTTTGCTTGCAGGGCTAAACTTTTTCGGTAGCGTATAACGGCATAGACACCCAAAGCAATTCCTATCAGCATAAGAACAATGGCAATGGTTTGCGCCTGACTTAGCTGAAAACCCAACACATTGTAACGCTGGTTAACCCGAATGGTTTCTATGGCAAAGCGTTCCATACCATTTAGCATAAGGTAAAGTGCAAACAACCCAAATGGCGCTTTAAACCGTTTGCGTACTGACATTAGAATAATAAAAATGGCCACCGCCATCAAAAATTCATATACTGATGTTGGAAAAACCGGTTCGGGCAATACGCGGCAATGCTTTCCAAGGCAACCTTCAATGGGTATGCCTTCGTTAATAACATTGTTAGGGTAAGTATAAGCCCAAAGCCAATCGGGCAGCCACGAAAATGGTTTTGCCAATTGGTTTACAATGCCCCAATCGCCGTCGCCCGAAAAATGGCAGCCCAACCTTCCCATACCATAACCAATAATTAAAGGAGGGGCAGCCGCATCGGTAAGACGCGAAATGGGTATTTTTTTTCGATAACTGTAATAAATAATGGCAAAAGATGCGCAAATTAGCCCGCCATAAAAAGTTAACCCGCTAAAGGAAAGCAACGCTGCAATGGGGTCTTTCAGAAAAGCGTCCCAGTCTTCGAACCAGGTAAACAACTTTGAACCTAAAATGCCTGCTATGGCAGCTATCATAATTATTTCGCCCACTCTCTCGCGCGGGAAAACCATGGTTTCTACTTCCTGCGGCTGTGGCAGGCGTTCTTTTTCTTTGTTCCGATAACTTAAATAACCAAAAAAGACAGCAAATACCAATGCGCCAACCCAATTGCCATCAGACGAAACAATAAACTCCTGCGGATTATCGGTAAACCCGCGCCAATTTAGCAGCATGGCTACCAGTTTGTAGCCTATCAGCAAACCAATAAGCGCATTGCCCAAAATTTCGGGTACCGTTGCCGGTTTGCCAATCATTTGCTTCTCTTTTATGCCTGTAAGATAACCGGCGCGCTCCATACGCGAAAACTCGCGGTACAATACAATGGCTCCGGCAACAAAACCCAAAGCCAGAAAAAAGCCGTAGGTTTGTATAGGCAGGGGAATATACCAACCGGTAAGGTCAAATATTAAATCAGACAGGGTAGGATACATAGGCTACAATATGCTAATTTACAAAAAAAGGCAGCTAAGCCGGCAATTTTAAAATTAAGTTTGAATTATTTGTTTAAGTCGGTTTTTTGCGTTACTTTAGTAGCCGAATTTACTGTTTTGCGGCTTTGCCCGTATTTTGGCTGCAAAATACGCATTTTTACCAACGGTTTCCACCTTAACTGTACATTGGGGGTTACTTTAAGCCCAAAAGATAACAAATAACAATTGTACCCTCTTTTTTTGCCGGTTTTTACAATAAAAAAGTTTTTTTTCAATTTTTGTCAGCGAAATGTAAACTCTACAGTGCCATTTGAGCGTTCATAAACGAAAACAATATTTATTACACAAAAGCCCAACCCTAACACCCGAACCGAAAGTTCCATTTTAATGAGGCATTCCTTATTTCTTATTCCGATGATTGGTGCGCTGTTTTTTTGTCATGCCGTTACGGGGGCAGAAGCAAATGGCTTTGCTTTAGCTTTTTCTTTACCCGGCGATTCTGTGTTGATTAAAGATACCGTTAAGGTAAATGAGCGCATAACAATAATTATGAACACCCTTAAAATTACCGATACCACCAGCCGCCCGGTTGTGGTGAACGGGCAATGGCTTAAAAAACGCATTACCGTTACCGAATATGTGGCGCTGCCTTCCGATACCATTTATTCAGATGCCGGCACGGGCAGCCTGCCGCCAGAAACGGTGGGGCAAATACTACCCGAAACACCCGGCAATGCCGCCAATGCAACGGCTAACGCCCCCGTTGCCGTTCAACCCACAATTGACAACAACCCCACAACCCCGCCACCTGCCCAAATAACCGAACCCGAACCCATAACCAAACCCGAAAATACCCCTGCTTTAACTGAACCTGCCAAAACAGCCGCATCTGAACCGGCTATCATCCCCGATGCCGTTCAACCCACAATTGACAACAACCCCACAGCCCCGCCGCCTGCCCAAATAACCGAACCCGAACCCATAACCAAACCCGAAAATACCCCTGCTTTAACTGAACCTGCCAAAACAGCCGCCTCTGAACCGGTACTGTTGCCCACGCGCCTGCAAAATGCCGCTAAAAAAGGTAAAAAAGATAAAAAAACTACTCCCTCTGAAACCGCAAAAAACCAACCTTCAACAATTGAAACTGCTGCCCAAACAGCGCCACCCGATGTCGGACAACCAACACCCATGCCGGTTGAGCCGCCTGTTTCGGCTCCCGAAACAAAAGAAACGGCTGCCATTAAAGAGACAACCAACCATGAACCTGTTGTTAATAATGCTCTCAATACCGATTCCAATGCCGATGCGGCCGGCAACATCAGCATAGAAATAATTGACAACATGCGCGTAATTGGCGTTCGCACCGATTTACCCGACAACAACCAACCGCCCGGCGGTACGCTGCTCATTCATCTGGCACAACCGGCACCGGAAAATACCAAGCCTCCCCAAAAAGAATCCGAACCGCAGCCCAAACTCAATGCCGTTGAACCCCCGGTAAACGATAATAACCAACCAACCGCCAATAACCCGGCGCCGCCTGACAATAACAGTCTTGAACAGACCAACAATGTACCCGATGCAACCGACAACAACCTTTCTGCCGACACACCTGCTGCTGAAAGGGTGGTGCTGGAAAGTAAAACCATAACCCTTGGCGAAGCCTACCGGCTTACTTTGGATGATGTGCGCAAA
This sequence comes from Sphingobacteriales bacterium TSM_CSS, assembly GCA_002212985.1. Taxonomy (GTDB): domain Bacteria; phylum Bacteroidota; class Bacteroidia; order Chitinophagales; family UBA2359; genus UBA2359. Next base: position 7,160 of record NBMY01000088.1, on the reverse strand, counting down.
CAACACGACTTTTATGCCAAAGCTTACAAAAAAGCTAAATCTGAAGAAGAAGCCAACAACATTCTGCGTCAGGCCGGAAATTATTTAGAAAACATTATTGCCAACGACATTGTGTACTATTGGTATGGTACCGGTTTCGATAAAGAAGGCACCTCGGCCAACCCGGGCAGCGGCCGTATTGCATGCAGCTATTTTGTGGCAACCATGCTTACCGAAGCCGGCCTCAATATTGACCGTATAAAACTGGCGCAACTAAGCGCCCAAGGCATCATTAAAACCCTTAGTACCCCCGAACACCTTACCCGCTGCACAACACCCGCCGAAGTTGAATCGCTCATTACGCAAAAAGGTAAGGGTCTGTATTTCATCGGGTTTAGCTACCATGTGGGTTTTCTGTACTACAACGGTTCCGAAATTGACCTTATCCACGCCTCTCCCCTTCCGCCCGGCACGGTATCGCGCATACCCATGAAAACAGCCCGTTCTTTTGATTACTCAAACTTTTACGACATAGGCAAACTTACCGATAACAGAGATTTGGTCATTAACTGGCTTACCGGCAAAAAAATGCCCATTATTCCCTAATGCAGGCCTCTTTCCGTTTTAATTTCGGGTAATAATTGGCAGCATTTACCAAAAACGAGTATCTTGTATAAAAAAACGGGTACTATGCTTAAAAAATTCCTTTCAGTAATTGCCGGAGTGGCAGCAGGCGTATTGGTAGTGTTTGCAGGAGATTACCTGTCGCACCTTATTTACCCGCCCCCGGCCAACCTAAATTATAACGATACCGAAGCATTAAAAGCTTATGTAATGTCCATTTCAACCTATATGTGGGCTATCATGCTTGGTTATTGGCTGTTGTCATCGTTATTGGGCGGTTTTGTAGCCGGCAAACTTAACCCGCAAGACTGGAAAATTTCGGCGCTGTTTACCGGCTTGCTGTTATTGGCAGGCGCTGCCTCCAACTTTGTTGCCATTCCGCACCCCTTGTGGATGATGGTGGCGGCAGTTATCCTATACCTGCCTGCCGCATGGTTAGGCGGTAAATTGGCAAACCCAAAATAGCAAAAATAGCCGGTGCGCAAAGTTTTGCCGCCAAAGTGCAGAACCATTAATTATTGCAGCAGAAAAACAGCCTCACAAATACCTGCTGTGCCATTATTTCGGTATTCATGCGGTTTGGGGCTTTACCCAAATTCTGCTATCTTTGCCCAAACAAAACCCACCAACCTTGACCAATCCATTATCCGAACAAATGGTGAACCGGCTTGCCCGCGAGTTAAACATTTCGCCACGGCAGGTGGCCGCCACCGTTCATCTGCTCGACGAAGGCGCAACCGTGCCTTTTGTGGCGCGCTACCGAAAAGAAGCAACCGGCAGCTTAGATGAAGTGCAAATTGCCGCCATACGCGATGGCATACAACGCCTGCGCGATTTGGAACACCGCCGCCAATACATCTTGCAAACCATTGAAGAGCAAGGTAAACTTACCCCCGAACTGCAACAAGCCATAAACGCGGCCAACACCCTTACAGAACTGGAAGACCTGTACCTGCCCTATAAACCCAAGCGCCGCACCCGCGCCGTTATAGCCAAAGAAAAAGGGCTTGAGCCGCTTGCCCTGCGCATCATGGAGCAAAAACCCGTTAACCTGCAACAACTGGCAGCTACCTTTGTAAACCCGCAAAAAGAAGTAAACACCCCCGAAGAAGCCCTTGCCAGCGCCCGCGACATTATAGCCGAAATGGCAAACGAAGATGCCGGCGCCCGAAACCTGCTGCGCAACCTTTTTAAACGAAGCGGACAAATTACCTCAAAAGTAAACAAAGAGAAAGAAGAAGAAGGCGCTAAATATAAAGATTATTTTGAGTGGGCAGAACCGCTCAGCCGGGTACCCTCGCACCGGCTGCTGGCCATGCTGCGCGGCGAAGAAGAACAAATACTGCGCGTACACATAGAACCCGATACCGAACAGGCGCTGGCAATACTTGAAAAAACCTTTGTAAAAGGTAACAACGAGTGCAGCGAACAGGTTAAAACCGCCGTGCAGGATGCCTACAAACGCCTGCTCAAATACTCACTCGAAGCCGAAGTGCGCGGCGAAGCCAAAGAAAAAGCCGACCGCGAAGCCATTTATGTATTTGCCGATAACCTGCGCCACCTGCTCATGGCGCCGCCTTTGGGCGCAAAAAACATTTTGGGCATAGACCCCGGTTACCGCACCGGCTGTAAAGTGGTTTGCCTTAACCGGCAAGGAAAACTGCTGCACTACACCACCATTTTTCCGTTTGAAAAAAATACCGTAAAACGCTACGAAGCCGTGAGCGCCATAACCGATTTATGCGAACAATTTGCTATTGAAGCCATTGCCGTAGGCAACGGAACCGCCGGCCGCGAAACCGAAGATTTTATACGCAACCTGCAATTGCCCGATATACAGGTGGTTATGGTAAATGAAAGCGGCGCCTCTGTTTACTCGGCATCGGAAGTGGCCCGCGAAGAGTTCCCCAATGAAGATGTTACCGTGCGGGGCGCCGTATCTATTGCCCGCCGCCTTATGGACCCGCTGGCAGAATTAGTAAAAATAGACCCCAAATCAATAGGCGTAGGGCAGTACCAGCACGATGTGGACCAAAACCAGCTCAAACAATCGCTTGATGATGTGGTAATGAGTTGCGTAAACAATGTGGGCGTAAACATCAATACGGCAAGCAAGCAACTGCTCACCTATGTATCGGGGTTGGGCAACAAACTGGCGCAAAATATTGTGGACTACCGCAACCAAAACGGCGCTTTTTTTCGCAAAGCCGATTTAAAAAAAGTGCCCGGCATTGGGCCAAAATCTTTTGAACAGGCGGCCGGGTTCATTCGCATACCCGATGCGCAAAACCCGCTCGATGCCAGCGCCGTACACCCCGAAAGTTTTACCATAGTAGAGTCAATGGCTAAAAATACCCGATGTACGGTAGTAGATTTGGTAAACAACCCCCAACTCAGAAACAGCATAGACCTTAAGCAATACATTACCCAAACCGTAGGGCTGCCAACCCTTACCGATATAATGCAGGAACTGGCAAAACCCGGCCGCGACCCAAGAAGCGAATTTGAAGCCGTAGAATTTACCCAGGGTATTAACTCCATTGAAGATCTGCAAGAGGGCATGGTACTGAACGGCATTGTTACCAACGTTACCAACTTTGGCGCTTTTGTAGATGTGGGCGTTCACCAAGATGGGATGGTGCATGTAAGCGAAATTGCCAACAAATTTATTAAAGACCCGAAAACCGAACTGAAAGTACAGCAAAAAGTGCGGGTAAAGGTAATTGGCATTGACATAGCCCGAAAACGCATCAACCTAAGCATTAAACAGGCGGAGTAAAAAAAACAACTCCTGTAAGAGTTTACATTTTTAGCTATTTTGTATCTTTGCCATGTACCGTTGCGCATAGACCGCTTATTAGTGAGTATGTGCAAGCAAAAAGTGTGGTATATCCTAATTTAGGCCGCCTCGCCAAATTTAGAAATAGTTTAACCCTTGAATAACTTTGTAGAGTTAATGTCAGACAAAAATAATTTTATATGACAAAAAGCACAACTGACCAAAAATCTATTGAAGGCGAGAGCTTGAATGGTTTTTGGTGGCGGCATCACTTGCAATCTATACGTGCTACGGTAAAGACCTTCGGAATGGGCAAGCATTTGGCAAGGGTGCTGTCTATTACTCTGTGGCGCGAAGCCACGTTGCTTTCAATGTGGTTCGACAATCTCTTTTTTCCAGCTTGGCGAAAAAAAACTGTTGACCGACCGGTGTTTATTATCGGTCATCCGCGCTCCGGAACCACTATGCTACAGCGGAGTTTGACCTCCGGCGACGATTTCGTCGTTTTTCGGATGTGGGAGTTGCTTTTTCCTTCGCTCACCGCACGTAAGATTGTCGGACCGATTATCAAACGTAAAATTCGCTCCGGAAAAGATGAGATCATGCCTAAAAGTGTGGGGCATCACACTGCACTGGGCGAAGTAGATGAGGAAGAGTTCCTTTTTCTATTTCACGCCATGACACAGTTTTATCCCCCATTGGCCGGTTTGGCATTCTCCGAGAAAGATTTCGATGATATCGTCTTCTGCGACCTCTTGCCGGTGAGGCTGCGGCGTGCAAGCATGGCTTGGCTCGATGGCTGTTTGCGTCGACAGATGCTGTTCACCGGTCGTCAACGCGTTGTAACCAAAATGAACTACTCGGCGTTACGCGTTTGTACGCTGCTCGAAGCCTACCCCGATGCGCGCATTGTATATCTTGTGCGTTCGCCATTTGAAACGATTCCCTCGCATCTCTCACTGCATCAAAATGTGTGCTACCACCAATGGGGCAAGGATCGCATTCCACAGGTGGTGCTTGACCGTTACATCAGGCGGCGTTACGAACATAACGTGAGTCTCTATCGCTATGTCGAAGATTTACTGGCGGCGGGAGAACTGCCGGAGTCGCGAATGATTACTGTGCGCTACGATGATATGATGCGCGACTTAGAGGGCGAGGTCGGACGTGTGGCGTCATTCTGTGGTCTCGATCTTTCGGATGCGCTGCGCAGCAGTATCGCCGAACAAGCCCGGATTCAGCGCGGCTACAAACGCGAACACAACAACCACACGTTGGAAGAATTCGAGCTGACGCGCGCCGATGTGCTGCGCGACCTAGGCTTTGTCTTTGACCGTTACGGCTTCGATCGCGAAGGATAAGCAGCGTAAGTTGTCTTGGCATTTGTAACGCCACATACCACTTAACATAAGTAACCTTCGTCCCAACGCACAAATAGCGATATTTGATGCACAGGTCGCCAAGTGTTGAGCCACAAGACAACAGCAATACCCGAAACATTGAATATAAGCCATTTACAAAACGGAGCATATTCACTTCAACAAAATTTGGGTACTTCTCAAAAAGCTATTACATTTTTAAAACTGTAAAACAACGCGAGGTCGGCTTTTGGTTTGGGTAAATTTAGAGGTCAAATAATGCCAATATGAATGCAAAAAAAGATTAAAATATCTCCCAATGCCTTGTAAAATAAGAGTTGCAAGCTCCCCCCCTTCAAAAAAGGGGGGGCTGGGGGGGATTGCCCAATCGGAGGTTTTACTATTCCAATATCGGGCTTATTTCTTATTTTCAGATGCTATTTACTAGTGCAACCCATAATTTCGGGATAAAAAACAACTTAAGCAACCTGAAACGCTTGCAAAATAAGCCCGCAACGTAAATTCTTATCCCGACCTCGCGTTATAACACTGTAACGGTGTTGGCTACCTCCCGTTTAAGGTTACCATAATCTCCTCAAAACTTTCAATGCCTGCTTTAAGGTTTTCAATGATGTCGCTTGCCAATATATCGGGGTCGGGCAGGTTGTCGAGGTCGGTTAGGCTTTTGTCTTTTATCCAGGTGATGTCTAAGCTTGTTTTATCTCGTTCTATGATTTCAGCATAGGTAAACTTTCTCCAGCGCCCTTCGGGATTGGTTTCTGCGTTGTAAGTTTCTTTTCGCTGGTTGATGTTGGCAGGATTGTAGCAATTAATGAAGTCTTGCAGGTCTTCAAATCGCATGGGGCTTTTTTTCAATGAAAATTTGATGTTGGTTCTGAAATCGTAAAACCAAATTTCTTTGGTTTGTGCGTTTTTAGATGCCGGTTTGTTGTCGAAAAACAAAACGTTTGCCTTTACCCCTTGTTTGTAAAAAATACCTGTGGGTAAGCGGAGAATGGTGTGCAGATTGGTTGTTTCCAGCAATTTTTTTCTGATGGTTTCACCTGCGCCGCCTTCAAACAAAACGTTGTCGGGCAATACTACGGCGGCTCTGCCATCGGATTTGAGCATGGTGTGTATGTGCTGCACAAAGTTTAACTGCTTGTTGCTGGTAGTAACCCAAAAATCCTGACGATTATAGGTAAGGTCTTCGCTGTCTTGCTCGCCTTCATCGTTGGTAAAAGTCATACTGCTTTTTTTACCGAAAGGCGGATTGGCTAATACATAATCTACCCGCAAGCCGCTGTCCGAAATCAAAGCATCGGCCGGAGAAATAAAATTGTCGCTTTCAAAGTCGCCAATGTTGTGCAAAAACAAATTCATCAATGCCATTCTTCTGGTTCCGGCCACAATTTCGTTACCGTAAAAAGTTTTGTGTTTCAGAAATTCTTTTTGGTCGCGGGTTAGTGAATAGTTGGCCGGATTGGCAATAAAATCATACGCTGCCAAAAAGAAGCCGCCTGTTCCACAGGCAGGGTCGGCAATGGTGCGCATGGGTTCGGGTCTTACACATTCCACCATGGCACGTATTAAGGGGCGCGGCGTAAAATACTGCCCTGCCCCGCTTTTGGTATCTTCGGCATTTTTCTCCAACAGTCCTTCGTAAATCTTACCTTTTATATCGGCTCCCATGGTGCTCCATTGCTCTTTGTCTATCATATCAATGAGCTTGTAGAGTTTGGCAGGGTCTTGAATTTTGTTTTGGCTTTTGGTAAAAATTTGCCCTAAAATGCCTTTCGATTGCCCTAATTCGCGAAGCAGGGCGGCGTAATGAATTTCGAGGTCTGCCCCGCGTTTGGCAATCAAACTTTCCCAGTTGTAGGTTGCCGGAATGGGTAATTTGCGGTTGTAGGGCGGTTTGCTGAACTCGTCTGCCATTTTAAGAAAGAGCAAATAGGTTAGCTGCTCTAAATAGTCGCCGTAACCCACGCCGTCATCTCTTAAAACGGTGGCAAAACTCCAAACTTTAGAAATAATGGCTGATGTATTGTTGCTTTCGTTAGTCATCTTGTTTGCTTTTTTTGATTTTTCTATAATCCGTTCACCCCTTCGGGGTTTTATAATCCGTTCACCCCTTCGGGGGTTCTATAATCCGTTCACCCCTTCGGGGGTTTATAATCCGTTCACCCTTCGAGGGTTCTATAATCCGTTTACCCCTTCGGGGGTTCTATAATCCGTTCACCCCTTCGGGGGTTTCTATAATCCGTTCACCCCTTCGGGGGTTCTATAATCCGTTCACCCCTTCGGGGGTTCTATAATCCGTTCACCCCTTCGGGGGTTTATAATCCGTTCACCCCTTCGGGGGTTCTATAATCCGTTCACCCCTTCGGGGGTTCTATAATCCGTTCACCCCTTCGGGG
>NBMY01000051.1 GCA_002212985.1 Sphingobacteriales bacterium TSM_CSS | reverse complement strand
CCAACTAATACCTAACAATTGTTGCAGAATTGACTGTCTTTGGAGAAGCCCTGCCAAAACAAGTACTAAAAATGCTATCGAAACTAATTGTATATTCCGTAAAACTGACTTAGAGTTAGGGGTTAATCTGCAGCAAAAACATCGGGCATTGCACCTTCGGCAGAAAACCAACCCGCATACATAATATAGTTGTTGGCAATGCGCTCTACCAATACGGCAAATTGCTCGGGACTTACCGATTTTACCTTTTTTGCCGGAATGCCCGCATAAATGCTGCCCGATTCTACAACCGTATTTTCTAAAACCACCGCACCGGCGGCAATAATGCTGTTGGGATGTATCACCACATGGTCCATAACTATGGCGCCCATGCCTATTAACACGTTGTCATGTATGGTGCAGCCATGCACAATAGCCCGATGCCCAACCGATACGTTATTGCCAATATTCACCGGCGCTTTTTGGTAGGTGCAATGTATAATGGCGCCGTCTTGTATGTTTACTTTGTTTCCTATGCGTATATAATGCACATCGCCCCGTACTACGGCATTAAACCAAACACTGCATTGGTTGCCCATGCTAACCTCGCCTACTACGGTGGCATTATCGGCCAAAAAACACTCCTCGCCAAAAACAGGCCTATTGCCATTTACACTCAAGACAAGTGCCATAAAAAAGAGAAGTTAAAAAAAGTGTTAAAAAATGTTGTGCAAACATTTTTTATTTGGAGAAAAGAAAAACTATACCTTAATTTGTACTGACGCAGGAGATTTCTGCTCGGTTGCATCGGTGAAAAAAAATTTTTTCAAATTTCGGAACACTTTTTTACCTTAAAGGTTTAATTTGCAATTAACTTTCAAAAAAACAACTTTACATTCATTTTTAACTGCTTAAACAATTTTTATTATGCAAAAACTACTACAAAAAACAAGTTTTGTGCTCCTGTTTCTGGTAAGCGGGCTTTTATATGCCCAAGACCCCGTTTTAACCATTTCATGCCCCGCTTCGGCCGATGATTGGGTAACTATTACTTATTATGCCGACAACGGCTGCACCCCCGATGGCAAAACCTCTGTAGCCGGTTTGCCATATATTGCCATACACAGTGGTGTTACCATTGGCGGAAGCGGCTGGCAATATGTAAAAGGCTGGAACGATACCCCCGATAACATAACTGCAACCAAGATGTTTCCCGAAAACGGAACCAACAATTACAAAATTACGTTCATTCCGCGCGAATTTTACGGCATTCCGGCAAGCGAATCCCCTACCGGTATTAACTGCGTGTTTAACGGCTCTGATAACGACCCCGCACCGTGGGCATCGGAAGGTAAAGACCCCAACAACACTTGCGGCGACTTTGCCATTGCTTTTGCAGATTGCAGCGGTACAAGTATTGGCACTGTTGGGCAAGGCGCTATTCAGTTGCACAACTACCCCAACCCCTTTACCACCGCCACCCAAATTTCTTATTTTACCGACAACGACGGCGAATTTGCCAGCCTTAAAGTGTACAATGTACAAGGGCAGTTGGTAAAAACACTTACCGCTGCCAACCATATTGCAGGCCAACACTATGTAAGCTGGGACGGCGCAGACAGCAACGGCAACTTAGTAGCCGGCGGCCAATACATTATTACGCTTGAAACACCTAACCATGTATCAACTGCCAAAATGTTGATTATCCGTTAGTTTTAAATCCGGTTTAGAAAGCAAAAACGGGGTTGTATTCGCAGCCCCGTTTTTTTATTTATGTTTAACCCAGCCAACCTTTTTGTGCAAGTTGCAACCATGCCCAAACAAATGGAATAACAAAGAAAACAGCATCGAGCCGGTCTAAAACACCTCCGTGGCCGGGTAAAATATTGCCCGAATCTTTTACGCCTACATTTCTTTTAAGCATTGATTCTGCCAAATCGCCCCAGGTGCCTATGGTTACCGAAAAAAAGGCAATGCCCAGCCAGGCAGGTAAAGAGATTTGAGGCAGCAACCGCGCAGCCGCAAAAGCAACTGCCATGGTAAGAAGCAACCCACCGGCGCTGCCTTCCCATGTTTTTTTTGGCGAAATGCTTTTAAACAAAGGCGTTTTGCCTAAAAACCGGCCGGCAAAATAGGCGCCGGTATCATTTGCCCAAATTAGAAAGAACACACCCAATACCAGCCAGGGTTGGTAGGTGCCGTTATAATGTGCAATGGCATTTACCATGGACAAGGGCAGGGCTATGTATAAAATGCCGCTTACCAGCAAACAAAAACGCAAAAACAAGCCATGCGGATGCACATACATTTCGCGTATGCCCAGCAGCAGCAGCAGGGGCATAAGTGCCACCCATGCAACCGTTGCAACCAATCCCAGCAGAATACCCGATACCAACAGGTAAACCACCACACCCGTTGCGGTGGTCAATAATTTATCGGACAAGGGGTTTTGGGGCACTACTCCCGGGTATAAATGCACAAGCGTAACAAACTCCCAAATTCCGCCCGCGGTAAACGCCAAAAGCAAGAGCAGCAGCAAATAATGGCTGGTAAATAAGCAGGTAAAAGCAACTGCGGCCAGCACCATGGCAGTTACAACGCGGGTACCCAGTGAACTCATACGTTTTCTTCCTCAATAATTTGTAAAGCCTTTTCGGCTTTGTTAATGTGGGTATATAGTTCTGCTTCGCCAAACACTAAGTAAGAGGAGTCTTGTTTGTTGATAAGTACACACTCTATACCATGTGTAAGCAATACGTTTTTTAATATTTCGGCCAAATAGCTGTTGGTGGTACTGTAAATTTTTACCCAGTTTTTTTCCATCGGGATATAAAAATTTGGACTTTGGACAGAAAATTTCAGACAATAAACCTTATTGTTTGGAAGGAAGTTGCAGATACTTTTTGTCAACAATAAGTATGTTCCAATGCAAGTAATAAATCTGTCGGGGTTTTAGGGTATTGTTTCAAGCACTATGTGTTCGGTCTAAAGCCTGTTGTTTTGTGTCCAAAGTGGAAAAATTATCGGGCACAAAAAAAGCAAATTCTTTGGTAAAAAAGTTTGTTTATCCGGCAATAGTATGCTCTTTGCCGGTATTGGGCAATTGGGGGTGGCAATTTTTGTAAAAAAGGTAAAGGGTTGCGCCAAAAACAGCCGTTCCAAATAATACACTTGATGCTGGCAGCGCTTCAACCGGTTTCAGTTCAGAAGAAGCAATATCGGTTTGGGTAAAGTAGTACACCACCACTTGCAGGGCATTGTTTATAAAATGCCCCAAAACGGCATACCACAAATTACCGCTCCAATAAAAAAGATAACCCAGAAAAACGCCTATAAGCATGCGCGGTACAAACCCGAAAAACTGAAAATGTATGGCGCTGAACAATGCGGCGGTAATAAAAATGGCTTTATGGGGTTTTTGGGTCCACTCGGTAAGCAATTGCTGCAAGCACCCCCTGAACAACAGTTCTTCGCCCAAGGCCGGCAGCAGGGCAATCAAGAGCAGGTTAATGAAGAGTTGGAGGGGAGAATTCATTTCAAGAAAGGCATAGGTAAGTTTTTCGGCACTGTCTTCCATTTCGCGCATCCAATATTCTAACCCTTTTAAAAAGCCGGGCATAGATAAAGACTGGTTTTGTTCCATAACAAAGGCCATAACCGGCAGCGCACTAACGGTTACCATTGCCGCAAGGGCAGCCGTTTTAAAGGTTATGCCCTCCTGCATACGCAGATAGGCTGCAACAGAGTTGTTTTTGAGCCGGGCAAACAACAAAGCCGGAACCAGAAATACACCTATGGTAGTAATAAGTTGCAGGATTTTAAGAAGCGCAATATTTTGCCGGTCAATATTGGTTACCAGGTTGTTCATATCGGCAGGGCTAAAGCCAGCCAACAGCAGCAGCAGCACTTCGGCCATGCTGAACAAGCTGTAGCAAAAAAGCAACAGCAGCAGCAGGTAAAGCAACTGCACAAAAAAGGGTTTGTTTCTGAAATTGGCAAATATGGCTTCCATAAAGCGCAAATTTTTGTAAATTTACAACTTGTTTGTAAGTTTAGCAGAAATATTGCCGGTAAATGCGTTTTTAAGCGTGTAAAAGTTGATTAAAAAGGAGAAAAAGCGTTTTTTTGCAGTTTTATGGTTAAAATTGAAAATATAGAATTGGGTGAATTTCCGTTGTTGCTTGCGCCAATGGAAGATGTGAGCGACCCGCCTTTCAGGGCAGTTTGCAAGCAAAACGGTGCCGATTTAATGTACACTGAATTTATTTCGTCGGATGGGCTGGTTCGCGATGCGGATAAGAGCCTCAAAAAACTGGATATTTACGAAGAAGAACGACCAATTGGCATTCAGATTTTCGGGGGCGATTTGGAAAGTATGAGCGTTTCGGCCGAAATTGTAGAGCGAGCCAATCCAAACCTGCTCGATATTAACTATGGCTGCCCGGTCATGAAAGTTGTTTGCAAAATGGCCGGCGCGGGTATTTTGCAAGATGTGCCCAAAATGGTGAAACTTACGCAGGCGGTGGTAAACAGCACACGGCTTCCGGTAACGGTAAAAACCCGCTTAGGCTGGGATGATAAAACAAAAAACATAGCAGAGGTGGCAGAAAGGCTTCAGGATATTGGCATTAAAGCAATTTCCATTCATGGCCGCACCCGAATCCAAATGTATAAAGGCAATGCCGACTGGACTTTAATTGGCGAGGTTAAAAACAACCCGCGCATAAAAATACCGGTTTTTGGCAACGGCGATGTAAACTCGCCTCAAAAGGCACTGGAAATGAAAAACCGCTACGGTGTTGACGGTATTATGATTGGCCGGGCAGCCATAGGATATCCATGGATTTTTAATGAGGTAAAATATTACCTTAAAACCGGCATGTTGCTGCCACCTCCTTCGGTGCTTCAAAGGGTAAACACGGCCAAAGAACACCTGCGCCGCTCTGTGGAATGGAAAGGCCAAAAACTGGGAATTTTGGAAATGCGGCGCCATTATACCAACTATTTCAGGGGGTTTCCAAACATTAAACCATACCGCTCGCAGTTGGTAACACTGGAAGATTTAACCGAACTCTATAACACCCTTGACCAAATTGCCGCCGCTTATGACGGGTTGGAAATGCCCCACCCGTATGCAGAACCGGCAGCGTTTAGCAACGAAAACGCTTGTTAACCCAAGCTGCACCCGCCACCCGAAAAAGGTTTATGCCGTGGCTGCCAACTTTATTACAGCAGCCCAAAATAAGGGCTACAACCAAACGGACGTTTTTACTTTTTTGCACCATGAACTTGCTTTTTGCGGTTTTCTTTACCATTACCATTACCCGGTTCTCCTCTTACATGTATTTGCCATAACGCTGTTTTTACCATGCTTATCCTCATTGTATTGCTCACCATAAGCGCCATTATTATAGGCGTGCAGCGCACCCTGTACAGAAAACAACAGGAAGCAGAACTGGCATTTAACCAATTGAGCAGTTTGGTAGGCAACCTGTCTGATGTGGCCGGTAAAACCATAGAAACCCTGCGCCGGCTGGAAGGAGAAGATAAAGAAGTTTTTACGCGGTTAAACCAGTTAAGGTGGCAAACCACCTCCAGAAAACTTACCGACGATAAAAAAACCCAGACGCTTAATGAGTTGATGTTGCTCTACAACCATGCCTGCCGGCAAACAGCCCCCAACAACCCGCAACTTGAAGAGCTGCACCAACATTGGCAACAACTGCTGCATAGACTTAGCGCCGAAATAGAACCCTACAACGTTGCCGCCACCGATTTTAACCACACCATTGGGCGGTTTCCGTTTAACAGGTTTGCCTGGCTCCTTGGCTACCGCAAAAAAACACCCCTTCATATACCAAAAAGCTAAACCGCCGGGTAAAACCGGTTGTTACTAACACATACTTCCCCGTTTAAACGCCCTCTTTCCGGTGGACTACAATTCATGATAAAAACACAACACATATTGCCCCGCAGTTACCACTTTTTTACACTGTTTTGCGTGTGCTTTGCCCTTTGTCTTTTGGGTTGCAATGGTAAACCCACCAAACTCATCAACGGCACCTCCTCGCCCGATTTGCTCATGTATGATGTAAACGGGCACCTCATCAGTTCAAAAGAACTGTGTACGCAACAGCAAAAAATAGTTTTGCTCGATTTCTGGGCTTCGTGGTGCCGCCCTTGCCGGCAACAAAACCCCGAACTGGTAAAAATTTACCAAAAGTATAAGGATGCCGATTTTGGCACTGCCAAAGGGTTTACCATTATCAGCATTTCGCTCGATACTGATAAGGCCGCTTGGTTAGCAGCCATAGAACAAGACCGCCTCGCCTGGCCCTACCATGTTTGCGATTACAAAGGTTTTGGCTCACCGGCACCTGTGGTTTTTGGCGTAGAACAAATACCGGCCACCTTTCTGCTCGATGAACGCCACCTTATTATAGGTAAAAATCTTACCCTTAAATGGCTCGATTATGAGCTGGGAAGAAGGGTAAATAAACAACATGCCGAAAATACAGCAGCCGGCAACTAAAATGACATTTTGTCCCACAATTGCACAACATTATGCCCAATACAACGGTTTAAATTTGTCAATCCCGACATAATGTCGGAAAAACCATAATGGCAGGATGTTTGCACACCGGAAAAGAATATTGTATCTCATCAAAAGAAAATAATGTTTCATTAATATGACTGAAAAAGAAATGCCGGTAGAACTGGAAAACCAACCCGAACAGGATATTATTGAGCCGGTAGAAAAAACCATACACCCTATTGCAGAAGAACCTGATGTGCCTGCACAGGAGGAAATTAAAAAACTGACTGCCGAACTGAAAGAGTTGCAGGATAAATATTTGCGGTTGTTTGCCGAGTTTGACAATTTCAGACACAGAACCAAACGCGAGTTTGCCGAGTTGGTAAAAACGGCATCGCAAGAAGTAATTACCCGCCTGCTGCCCGTTTTAGACGATTTTGAACGCGCCTTTAAAGCCGGTGGCGATAATTGGCCTGCCGAGGCAAAGGGCTTTGAACTCATACAACATAAACTACAGCACGAACTAACCATGAAAGGGCTGAAACCCATGGTTTCGGTAGGGCAGCCTTTTGACCCCGATAAACACGAAGCCATTGCCGAAGTGCCTGCCCCCGATGAAAGTAAAAAAGGAATGGTAATAGATGAAGTGGAGAAAGGGTATTACCTGCACGAAAAAATTATTAGATATGCCAAGGTTGTGGTAGGTAAATAAACCCCGAAAACACCCTTGCCAACCCTTTTATTGCCCCATTTACCAACATAAGCCGATACATAAAAAGAAATAACAGTAGCTTTAACCTTCTTTCTTCATGTAAGCATACAAACCGTTGCCCCCTTTATGCAAAAGCGCGATTACTACGAAATACTGGAAATAGAAAAAACGGCCTCTGCCGAAGAAATTAAGAAGGCTTACCGAAAAGTAGCCATGAAATACCATCCCGACCGCAACCCCGGTAATAAGGAGGCGGAAGAGATGTTTAAAGAAGCTGCCGAGGCTTACGAAGTATTGGGCAACCCCGATAAGCGCGCCCGATACGACCGCTTCGGACATAGCGGTATGCAAGGAAATATGGGCGGCGGCTTTTCAAACCCCGACGATATTTTTTCGGCTTTCAGCGATATTTTCAGCGATATATTTGGCCCGCAAGGGCAAGGGGGAAGAGGCGGACAGGCTTCGCGCAGAGGCAGTAACCTTAGAGTAAAGGTAAAACTGTCGTTGGAAGAAATTGCCGAGGGCGCACAAAAAAACATTAAGGTTAAAAAATACATTGTCTGCAATACGTGTCATGGTTCGGGGGCAAAAACCAAAGACGGGGTAAAAACCTGCAGCACCTGCCACGGGCATGGCCGCGTGAGGCAAGTAACCAACACCTTTTTGGGGCAAATGCAAACCACCGTTACCTGCCCCCACTGCGACGGAATGGGCACCGTAGTTACCAATAAGTGTGCCACCTGTAGCGGAACCGGCCGCCAATATGGCGAAGAAACCATTACCATAGACATTCCGGCAGGCGTTACAGAAAACGTACAGTTGTCTATGAGCAGCAAGGGCAATATGGGTGAGCGGGGCGGTGGGGCCGGCGATTTGCTTATTACAATAGAAGAAATTCCGCACGAACACCTCAAAAGGCAGGGTAATGATGTGGTGTACAGCCTCTACATTAGCTTTGCCGATGCAGCTATTGGAAACAACAACATGGAAGTGCCCACTCTTAAGGGAAAAGCCAAAATAAAAATTCCCCCAGGCACTCAATCGGGTAAAATTTTCCGGCTAAACGGAAAAGGGCTGCCATCGTTAAACGGCTACGGCCGGGGCGACCAACTCATTGAAGTAAATATCTGGACTCCGCAACATCTTACAGCAAAAGAAATAGAATTGCTGGAACAACTGCGGCAATCGCCCAATTTCCAACCCAACCCCGAAAAAGGGGAAAAGGGTTTTTTTGAAAAAATGCGCGATTATTTTAACAGCTAACCCCATATCTCCCCGCAAGGAACCAGATAAGCCGCTGCCGCGCCGAAAAATCAAATCTTAATATTGAAATTGTTAAGAAAGAGGAAATAAGTTTTTGTAACAACCGGCGCAATATTGTAAAAATTACCCTTCCAGCAGTTCTTTGGCGTTGGCCATGGCCATTTGACCCGGTTGGTCGCCGCTGAGCATTTTGGCAATTTCTACCACGCGCTCCTGGGGTTGCAGGCGGCGTATGCCGGTAAGGGTGCGGTTGCCGTTTTGCTGTTTATATACAAAAAAGTGGGTATTGCCCTTGCTGGCAATTTGCGGCAGGTGGGTAATGCAGATAACTTGGTGTCCGCGGGCTAATTTTTGCATTACCTTACCTACTTTCAGGGCTACCTCGCCCGATATGCCGGTATCTATCTCGTCGAAAATGAGGGTAGGCAGGGCGGTATTGTCTGCCATGAGCGATTGTATGCACAGCATGAGCCTCGATAACTCGCCGCCCGATGCCACTTTGCGAATTTCGGCAGGCGGAAGCCCCTTGTTGGCGGAAAACATCACTTCTACGTTGTCAATGCCGTTGGCGGTAAGGGCAGTTTGGGTATGTGCCATTTTTACCGTAGCGCCGGGCATACCCACTTCGGCAAGCAGGCCGTTGATTTGTTGTTCAAATACCGGCAACTGCTTTTTGCGGTTAACCGACATTTGTCCCGACAAATGCTGTAGTTCGGCGTGTTGTTTGGCTATTTCGGTTTTCAGGGCTTTTATGGCTTCGTCAGAGTTTTCGGCAGATTGTACCTGCGCCTGCAGGGTTTGTTGCAGTTGCAGCAGTTCTGCAATGGTGTTGAGGCGGTGTTTTTTTTGCAGGCGGTATATAATATTGAGGCGGTCGTTAATTTCCTGCGCCCTTTCGGGGTCCATCATAATTTCGCTTTCCAGCAAACCCAGTTCATTGCTGATGTCTTGCAGTTCAATGCTCACGCTGTCTAAGCGTTCCAGCAGGGGTTCCAGCGCCTGTGTATAGCGCGAAACATCGGCAAGTGTGTTTTTTACGGTGCGCAGTTGCTGCAATACGGATGCCTCCTGTTCGTCTAAGGCGTAAATGCCTTGCATCAGCGCTTGTTTTATGGTTTCGGCATGGTTGAGGCGGCTGAGTTCCTGCTCCAGGGCTTCCTGCTCGCGGGGGTCGGTTAGCTTTGCTTCCTCCAGTTCGTTTAGCTGAAACAGGGTATAATCCAATTCCTTTTGCACGGCGGCATAGTTGGTTTCCAGTTCGTGCAGGCGGTTTTGGTTTTTGCGGTAGCTTTTAAACAATTCTGTATATTGTGCCAGCAGCGGGGCATGGTTGGCCAGCGTGTCAATAATGTGCAAATGGTAACCGGTATCGTGCAGGTGCAGGGTTTGGTGTTGTGCATGAAGACTTACCAACTGCTCGCTGAGGGCTTGTAACACATCTAAAGTAACCGGCGTATCGTTTACAAAGGCCCTTGATTTACCCGATGGCGTAACCTCGCGCCGAAGCACGGTTTCTTCCTCATAATCAAGCCCCTGTTCTTCAAAAAATGGTTTCAGGTTGTAGGGCGCAACCAGAAAAACGCCTTCTATGACGCATTTTTCTTGATTGTTGCTAATGGCTGCAGTATTGACCCGCTGCCCCAAAATGAGCGACAAAGCGCCCAGTATGATAGATTTACCGGCCCCGGTTTCGCCGGTTATAATATTGAGGTGGTCTGTGAGCGCAAGCTCCAGTTCATCAATAAGCGCATAGTTTTTTACGTACAGTTTTTGCAGCATAGCGGTAATTGCCGGAAAAAGAGTAGCAAAATTATAAAAAATTTAGCAAAATTGCTTTTTTAGCTTGTTCTATGGTTTCAAAATACCGTTTTTTTTGTTTTTCGGGTAGTTTTGGAGCCATTTTATGGCTTTACCCGGCTGAGGCGGGTTCTTCCTGCTTTTGTTGGGTATAGTAGTAAAGCGCCGAACAGTTTTCGGGGATAAAAATCTGTTTGGCCAGGTTTTGTATAATTTCAGGTGTAATGAGGTCGTACTTGTCAATTTCGGTATTTACCCAATCGGCATTGCCCAATACTTCGTAGTAAGCTAAGGAAAAGGCTTTCATCCAGAGGCTGGTTTCCGAAAAAACAATAGAAGATTCAACGCGGTTGACCGATTTTTTAAGTTCGGTGTTGCCAATAGGCTCATTTTTCAGTTTTTCTAATTCCTGCCAAATAGCAGCTTCGGCCTGTTGCATAACTGCGCCTTCGTTCAGTTTTCCTTCAATTACCAGAGTTCCTTCGTCAAACTCGCCGTACAGATGGGTATTAATGGCGGTAAACAGTTGTTGTTCTTTTACCAGTGCCTGATACAGCCTTGCCGAAGAACCGGCAGAGAGCAGGTCGTTCAGCACATCGGTAGCAAAGTAATCGGGGTGGGTTCGGTTGCATACGTGGAAACTCAGGTAAATGGCATCAAGCGGCACATCGGCAAATACGGTTTCGGTGCGTTTTTCGGTTTGGCGTGGTTCTTTTGGCAGGTTTCGGCGGTTTACGGGGCCGGCGGGTATGTTGCCAAACCATTTTTCTATGAGCGGCATTACCTCTTGTTCTGTTATGCCGCCGGCAATGCTTAGTATGGCGTTGTTGGGGCGGTAATAGCGGTAAAAAAAGGTTTCCACATCTTGCAAGGTAGCCTGTTCAATATGCGCCGGTTCAAGGCCTATAACCGGCCAACGGTAGGGGTGTTGTTTGTAGCTGAGGGCGCGCAGGCGGTGCCAGGCGTCGCCGTAGGGTTGGTTAAGACTGGTTTCTTTAAATTCTTCTACCACCACGTTTTTTTGTACGCTCAACACATCGGGGCTAAAGTTAAGCTGCATCATGCGGTCACTTTCCAGCCAAAGGGCGGTTTCCATGTTTACGGCTGGCAAAACGCAGTAAAAGTTGGTCATATCGGGACTGGTAAAAGCGTTGCTTTCGCCGCCGGCATTGTGTACCACTTCGTCGTACCGGGCTATATTGGCCGAGCCGCCAAACATAAGATGCTCAAACAGGTGGGCAAAACCGGTTTTATCGGGTTGCTCATCGCGCGAGCCAACATCATACAAGATGTTTACCACCGCAAGCGGGGTAGTATTGTCTTCATGCAGCAATACGCGCAGCCCGTTTGAAAGGGTAAATTTTTTATACTTAATCATGGGTTGTTCCTTATAATTGCCAAAGGCAAGTAAATTGGCTGGCAAAGGTACGCAAATAAATGGTAAAAATATTGCAAAACCGGCCAGTGTATGTGTTTGGCATTTTGAGCTGCGGGTAGCGGGCACAATTTGGTGGAGCGTTTAACAGGCTAATTTCCATCGGCTTTGTTGAGCTTTTTATCCTCTCCTGCCCTGTTTCTACCCGAGCCAAAGCGCCGCGCTCTTGTTTTTACAAAATTGCTTGCACTATCTTAAACCTTTTGCGCCGTTACTTCTTTACTAATGGTACACTTTGTTCAAATTATTGTTTAAACACCAAATAATGCCATGAATACTATAAAAGAAACTGCCGCCGTTTACCCCATTCATAATCTCATTCGCAGCCGGTGGAGTCCCCGTTCTTTTACCGGCAAACCCGTTGACAATGAACTGCTTTTACAGTTGTTTGAAGCTGCTTCGTGGAGTTTCAGCGCCAACAATTCGCAGCCGTGGAGGTATATTTACGCCCACCGCGCCAATACGCCGGCATTTGAAAAACTGTTTAACTGCTTAGCCGGCGGCAACCAGCCCTGGGCAAAAAATGCATCGGTACTTATTCTGGCGCTGGCAAAGGTAACTACCGAAGACGGTAAACCGCTTAAATGGGCTTACCACGATTTGGGCGCTGCCAATATGTGTCTTTTGCTGGAAGCCACTGCCAACGGACTGCACGGACACCCGATGGCCGGTTTTGATGCTGCCAAAGCCACTGCAGACTTTAATATTCCCGATGGCTATGAACCCCATGTAATGATAGCGCTTGGCTACCTCGATTTGCCCGAAAAACTCGACGAGCCTTTTAAAACCCGTGAACTAACACCCCGAACCCGAAAACCAATTGACGAATTTGTATTTAAAAACGAATAAAAAACTATGCAATTCCAACTGTTTAAAGCCAATGCGCGCGGTGTAAAAGACATTGGCTGGCTGCAAAGCAATTTTACCTTTAGTTTTAGCAGCTATCAAAACCCTTTGCGAAACGGCTTTGGGCTGCTTCGGGTGTTCAATGATGATGTGGTGCAATCCGGCGGAGGCTTTGGGCTGCATCCGCATATAAATATGGAAATTATTTCAGTAATGCTTAATGGCAGCATGAACCACAAAGACACCCTTGGTTATACCGAAGTGGTAGAAAAAGACTGGGTGCAAATTATGAGCGCCGGTAGCGGGTTGCGGCACGAAGAACACAATGTAGGAACAGATGAAGTGAACTTTTTGCAGATATGGATTGAACCCAAACTGCAAAACATAATGCCCCGGTACCAGCGCCGTTATTTTCCCGAGGCAAACCGGAAAAACAAATTAGTAACCATTGTTTCAAATGCCGAGGGCGCAGACCATTGCTGGATTAACCAAAACGCACAACTTAGCCTTGGTTACTTTGAGCAGGGCGGGCAGGTAACCTACCGTTTTAACCCGGTTAACAAATGCGTGTTTGCTTTTTGCATTAGCGGACAAACCGAAATAGCAGGCCAGCAACTAAACGAGCGCGATGCCATAGGCATTTGGCAAACCGATAGCTTTACGGTAAACTGCCTGTCAGAAGCCCGGTTTCTACTCATAGAAGTGCCTGTTAACCACTAAAATGTGTGCCCAGCAACATGGCAAGCGCCTGCGCTGCCTGCCCGGCATCGGTCATTTGCAGGGCTAAAGTGTGCAAGGCAGTTTCCAGTGCGTCAGGGTTTTGCCCGTGGAGGGCATAAATTTCTGCTACCTGCGGCAGCGCGGCGGCTTGGGTTATGGCATCGGAATCGGGCAGTTGGGTAAGGGCGGCAAATTGTGCCAGATGGTTACCGGTAAGCACTTTGCTATGCCGTATATAGGGCGGAAGCTGGTCGAACCCGATACCGATTTTATCGAAAGGCTGGTAAATATGGTAAACAGCATTGCCCGATGCGCGGCAATAAAAGGCCCTGCCCATGCGTGCCATGAGGTCAATTTTATGCGGGTCAATGCGTTTTTGCTCATCTAAAATGGCTTCGTCAATATGCATGAGCAGCACCTCGCAAATAATGAGGTTGCCCGCGCCCGGTTTTTCGCCTAAAGAAATAATATCGGTAACCTTGCATTCCATTTGCACGGGCGATTCTTTTACCCTGTAAGGGCGCACTTTTTCCGATGGCAGAGGGGTAAATCCGCCTTTGTCAAACTCGCTTACCTCGTGCGGGTAATCTATACTGCACAGCGCCATTTGCCGCACTATGGGGTAACTCACCACATTTATTACCACCTCGCGGGTGGCTATTACATTGGCCAGCGTATCTTTGGTAGTATTATTGCCCACGCGCCTGTTTGAAGAAAACACCGCAACGGGCGGGTTGGAACTAAACACGTTAAAAAAACTATACGGTGCCAGGTTGGTGTTGCCGTCTGAATCTATGGTGCTGGCAAAGCAAATAGGGCGGGGCGCTACCGCACCAAGCAGGTACTGGTGTAAATCGGAAGTGGGTATGGTGCCGGGGGTTATGGTAAGCATGGTTTTGTAAAAAAAATATAAACAATTATATGGCAATTGAAGCCACAAGGTACGCATAAAATTCGGAAACAGTGGAAACAGAACAGGGGCATAAAACCTGTGCCGGCAAGTTGTGTTGCCCCGAAGCATATCGAAATGCAAAAATAACTACCTTTGTGCCTCAAAAAAACGGTACGTGAATTACCAAACCTACTCCCGTTATGCTGCACAATTGGCAGAAGGCGCTACCTCCTGCACAACTGCCGTACAACACTACCTTTCGCAAATTGACAAAAACCGGCATCTGAACGCATTTTTGGAAGTATTTGACCAGGAAGCACTGCAACAGGCCGCCGCCTTAGATGCTGCGCGTGCAGCCGGCAAACCCATGGGCAGGCTGCATGGCATGGTAATTGGCATAAAAGATGTAATATGCTACCGTGGTCATAGGGTAACAGCAGGTTCAAAAATACTGGAAGGTTTTGTTTCACTCTATTCGGCAACGGCGGTAGAGCGGCTGTTGCAGGAAGAAGCCATTATTATAGGTCGCCTCAACTGCGATGAATTTGCCATGGGTTCTACCAGCGAAAACTCGGCCTACGGCCCGGTACTCAATGCGGCCGATATTACCAAAGTTCCCGGAGGATCATCGGGCGGCTCGGCGGTGGCGGTGCAGGCAGGGTTGTGTATGGCAGCCTTGGGCAGCGATACAGGCGGGTCTGTTCGTCAACCGGCTTCGTTTTGTAATGTGGTAGGGATAAAGCCCACCTACGGGCGCATATCAAGGCACGGACTTGTGGCGTATGCCTCCTCTTTTGACCAAATTGGGCCGCTAACCGCTAACCTGCCCGATGCGGCGCTGCTGCTCGAAATATTATCGGGGAAAGATGATTTCGATGGCACGGCTTCGGTCAGGCCGGTTCCGGCATTCAGCCAAACCCCGCCCTTTACCGGCAGCGCCCGCATAGCGTATTTTGAAGAAACACTGCAGCACCCCGGCCTGGATGCCGAAATTAAACAACAAACCGAAGCGCTGCTGCAGCGGCTGGCGCAAAACGGGCATGTTGTTACACCGCTCAGGTTTGCGTATTTAGATTATGTAGTACCCACGTATTACATTCTTACCACCGCCGAAGCCTCCTCTAACCTGGCACGGTATGATGGCATACGCTACGGCTACCGCAGTCAGCAGGCGCATAATATGGAAGATGTTTATACCAAAACCCGCACACAGGCATTTGGCAAAGAGGTAAAACGCCGCATTATGCTGGGCACTTTTGTGCTGAGTTCGGGCTATTACGATGCCTATTACTCAAAAGCTCAAAAAGTGCGGCGACTGCTGCAAAATACGGTAAACAGCGTTTTTACCGAACACGATTTTATAGTAATGCCCACCACCCCCACCACCGCCTTTAACTTAGGCGACAAAGCCCGGCAAGACCCCGTAGCCATGTACCTAAGCGATATTTACACTGTTTTGGCCAACCTTACCGGTGTACCGGCTGTTTCGCTGCCGTTGTTTACCCACAGCAACGGGTTGCCCTTTGGGTTACAGGTGATGAGCGCCGCCTTTGACGAAGAACGATTGCTGGCTTTTTCGCAACAACTCATGCCGTAAAAGGGGGTAGCTATTTAAGCAATGCAGAACTAACAATATAAAACGGGTAATAATAAAGAACAGAAATACGGTTATCTTAGCACAGAAAAAACACACCCACCAATTATGCCTGCTATGTTAAACCGCCTGCAACAACTGCCGCTGTTAGGCAACCCCAATTTGTGGGTAGCCGGCAACCTGCTTATTTTGTTGTATGGCGTATTGCTGAAAGGCTGGAATTTACAGCCGTTGGTGTTTATTTTTTGGGTAGAGGTAATTCTTAATGTTGCCAGCGCTTTGATTCGGGTTGTTTTTGCCTTTAACAAACAGCCGTTTTTGGCAACACTGCCTTCAAAAATTGGAATGCTGCTGTTTGGCGGCGTAATGGGTATAGCCTTTATAATGCTTACCGTTACTTTTTCTTTTGGCGTTTTTGAAGGTGGTTTTAAATCAGACGGGTTTGAGCAGATTCCATGGCAGGTGCGGTTGCTGGCATTAAACTATGTGCTGGCGCTGCTTTTGCAGTATTTTTTGAACGGTCGCTATTTGGAAGCCAACCCCGCCGATGAACTAATGGGCACTTTTATGTACCTGCTTATTTTGTTGGCGTTGCTTATGGTGCTTACCCAATTTTTAATTCCCAAGGTAGCAGTTGCGGGCAGCAGTATTGCCCTGTTAACCGGGCTGACAGTAGTGTTGGTAAAGTTTATGGTTGACCGCATGCGTCTTTCCCTGCAACAAAAAACCCAACTATTGCCGGGATAACGGGTATTCTATACAGCTCACTGCTTTTGTTTGGTAATGTCCAACAAAAAAAACCGGCACAACCCGGTGAAGGGTTGTGCCGGTTGGCTGTACTGCAAAGCAGCTCACTGCTAATGCACCACGTTGAGTTTAAGTTGTTGCTGCTCACCTGCATCGGTTTGCAGTATAACAAGGTACACGCCGGCCGGAAGGTGTGTTACTGAAACAGGCACGGTATAAAGCTCCCCGCTTTCTGCCGGGCCGTTATAGAGTTTTGCTACCAGTTGCCCGTTCAGGCTGTACAGGCTAATGTTGGCATTACCTGTTTTCGTGGGGCTAAACTCAAGGGTTGCTTCGGCATTTGTTGGGTTGGGGTAGGCGGCCATGAGGTCGGCATCGGCAATTTTACCGCGCCCGCGGGTTTGTTTCGGAACCCAGAACCAACCTACTGTAGTTTGTGGTGTTGGGTTGCTGCAATCGGTAATGGTTACCACGTACCAGCCGTAGGGCAAGCCGGTAATATTACTTGTTGTGGCGCTTGCCGCACAGCACCAGCTGCTTGGTCCCTCCCATTGGACATCATAGCCCGGGCAGGGCGTGCCGCCTGTAACCACCAGGTTAATGCTTCCAGAGCTGCTGCCGTTATCGCTGCCAATGGTGTAGCTGTCAATATCCAAAACCTGGTTGGGTGCATTGTTTGAAATGGTAAACAAATCGCCGCCGCCGCCGCAGTTGTTGGCATCGTTAATTGTCATGCTCCAGATTACGCCATCGGCATACACAATGTTAATGGTTGCGCCTTGGGTATCTGGCGTTCCATTGCCGTCGGTATCAACTAAACCGTAGGTAATGCTGTAAACGGCATAACCGCCTGTAGCGCTCCAGTTAAATGAATAAGGCGATGAGCCGCCGGCTACTACAATGGTGTGCAGGTTGAGGTAAGATGGCAAACTTCCGATGTCGCCTTCCTCATCATTTACCTCGCCACCCGATACAATTTGCAAGGATGCCGGCTGCGTAATAGTAGTACTGTTGATGCATTGACAACCGTTGGCATCGGTAACAGTTACAGTATAAGTGCCGGCTGTTAACCCACCGATATTGGGAGTGCTAGCGCCCGTACTCCATAAATAGCTGTATGGCGGCACCCCGCCCGATGCATTTACCACGGCAGTACCATTGGCACCGCCAAAACAGGAAACATTGGTTTTGGTAATATTACAGTTAAGGGTTGAGGGTTGGCTGATAATGGCGGTAGCGGTTCTTACACAACCGTTGGCATCGGTAACCGATACAAGGTGAATACCTGCCGTAAGCGCAATGGCAGTGGCGTTAGTTTCGCCGTTATCCCACAGGTAGGTGAAAAGAGGCGTTCCTCCCGATACTACTGCTGTGGCGCTTCCATTGGCAACACCCGCACAACTGGCATTTAAGTTTACCACCGTACTAACCGTATAAGGCGGCGGCGGGGTAATGAGCAACTGCCCGTTACCTTGTGTACCCAAATAGCCGCCTATGCGTATGTAATACAAAGTATTACATTTGGCGTTAAAAGTAACCTCAGATTGAAGCCCGCAAAAATCATCATTGCAGTCTATGGCCGATGCCACTGCCGGACAGGTTGGTCCTTCGTAAACTGCCATTTTCGTGTCATAACTGCTGCCGCACAGACTTGCGGTAACATTACCCGAATGTACATTGAAATAGGTGTACCAAATATCGGATTGTACATTGGTATCGCCAAATGCCGAGCAAAGTCCGGGTTCGTCAGGCCCGTCGGTACCGGCGCAAAGATTGCTAAAGGGTATAACCACATTGGGCGTTGCTGCTATGGCATTTGAGCAGAGGTCATTGGCAGGCGGAGCAGTAACAGAAAGAGTGAAATCTCCTATAGCTCCGGCAAACCCGTGTACCCGAATGAGATAAACAGTACCTGCAACACTTGCCCATGTTACTTCGGAGGGGCCGGCAAAAGAACAGAAATCGTCGTCGCACACTACGCTGGTAAGAGTGCCGCAGGTGCCGGTATAAATGTCAATTTTGCTGTCGTAGGTGGTGCCGGTGCATAAAGAGGCGGTTATATTGCCGCCATTTCCGGTTATGGAGTACCATACATCAGCTGCCACAGAGAAGCCATTGCAATCGGTTGCAGGGCCGTCTAAGGTGGCACAAGTAGTACTGCCTGTTACCACGTCGCCGCAGACAAGTGGTATGGCATTGGCACAGTCGTCATTGGTAGGGCGAAGAATTGAGAGGGTAAAATTGCCGGTAAGTCCTGCAAAGCCATGTACCCGAATGAGATAAGTAGTACCTGCAACGCTTGCCCAGGATACTTCGGAGGGTCCGGCAAAAGAACAGAAATCGTCATCGCACACCACGCTGGTAAGAGCGCCGCAGGCACCGGTATAAATGTCAAGTTTGCTGTCGTAGGTGGTACCTGTACACAGAGAAGCGGTAATATTGCTGCCGTTTCCGGTTATGGAGTACCAAACATCGGCTGCCACCGAACCACCGGTGCAACTGGTGGCCGGTCCGTCTAAGGTGGCAATAAGTGTGCTGCCTGTTACTACATCACCGCAGTTAAGTGGTATGGCATTGGCACAATTATCATTGGGTAATGCGCAGGTAGTAAACGATAATGACCAGCTATTCAGTGTTCCGGTATCAGCACCGGCATCGTCGCCAATGGTAAGTGTCCATGTGCCGTTGGGGTCCTCACCAAAGAAAGCATCAAGCGGTTCTTCGGGCGAGAGTGGGGTAGCCGTTAGCAAATTGGTGTAAATGTGGTCGGTAACAGGGTCGTTGGCATCATCGTCCCAAAGGGTGCCGTTAAAAACATCATCGCTGCCTCCGCCATTGTCAGTAGTGATCGTGACTACTGTGCCTGCCGGAGAGGTAAGGGTAATGTCTAAATCAGCAACAAAGGTGTGGGTGATAAAAGTGGTAAGGGTAGCTTTTGTAAGGTTGGTTCCCAAACCCGATACTAAGATGGTACTGGTTATGGGCGGGCTGGGCGCATCGGGTATTGGGGTAACGGCGCTGTTGTTAAATGAAGTAGGGGCAGTTGTTGTAACTGGTGCGGGCAGCGAAGACACGTTCAGTGACCAGCTATTCAGTGTTCCGGTATCAGCACCGGTATCATCGCCAATAGTAAGTGTCCACACACCGTTGGGGTTTTCGCCCCAGAAGGTGGCCAGCGGTTCTTCGGGTGAAAGGGGCGTTGCGATGACCAAATTGGTGAAGGTGTGGTCTGTCACGGGGTCGTTGGCATCATCGTCCCAAAGGGTGCCGTTAAAAACATCATCGCTACTTACGCCATTGTCGGTAGTGATCGTGACTACTGTGCCTGCCGGAGAAGTAAGGGTAATGTCTAAATCGCCAGCAAAGGTGTGGGTAATGAAAGTGGTAAGGGTAACATTTGTAAGAAAAGTTCCTGCACTGCCAATTACAATGTTGCTGGTTATAGGCGGGCTGGGTGCATCGGGAATTGGAATAGCGGTGTTGTTTGTTACAGATTGTACAGCGGGAGTTTGCCCGCAAACCTGGGCAGTTGCCTGTTGTAAAGTGAGCATTGCGCTCAATACTACTGTAATTAGTAAAAGGTACTTTTTGGTTTTCATAGGTAATAGATTTAGTTTATGAAAAAAGAAACTGAAGAATTTTTAAACGATATGGTTACCAAAAACAAGCCGTAGTCAGTATGCCTTTGTAATTGGTTTGTTTCAACTTATTTTGTAGTGCGAAAGTATTAACCGAAATATACAATTTGATAAATGCGCCAAGCTATGCTCCATGCCATTTAAAATGGCAGTGGTTTGTGCATGAAGATGATTGAAAGTAGTACGATTAACAAGCTGCTACCAGAAAAGAAAGCGGTTCTATTATGGCGATGCTGAAACTGAGTTTCTTTATTTACACGCAAAAACTTTTGCTAAATTAAAATATAAATTTGAATTTTACAAAAAAATACTTTATTTTATTTCAATGAATATGTTTTGTGCTTTTGCGTTGTCCATACCCCTCAATTATAGGATTGTAAAAAAAAGACAGAGCTTGTAACCGAAGGAATAGCTATTTTGGAACTTTCTTAAAGTTTTTGTTGTTTTTATGAACATATTATCATACTTTTGTGAAAAATTTCCAACCTGCGTAAGATGGTAAAAGTAAATGCAGACAAATTAGAGCGGATTGCCTTTATACTAAAAACGGTGGCACATCCTATACGTCTTGGAATTGTAGAGTTATTGGAAACACACGGGAAGTTGTGTGTGGGTGAGATTTGTACTAAACTCAGCACAGAGCAGTCACTTACTTCGCATCATTTGGCCAACATGAAACTAAAGGGGCTTTTGAATGCCCGCAGAGAGGGGAAGAATGTTTATTATTCCATTAAGGAGAAAGAAATTACCTCAATTATATCCTGCCTTGAACACTGCAATTGCAACAGGGGGTAAATTAGCCCGCCAAACAGGCGCAACAAAGGCGCACGAATTAAAGTTTAAACACTGAAGGTCAAATAAAATAAGTTAATTTTCCTTAAAAACATGAATTTCTCATCATATTTTTGCATTTTTGTACTCAGATTTTAACTAAAGAAGACAGGCTGTTCATGAAACTCAAAATAGAGCAATTTTACGATAAACAACTTTCTCATGCTTCTTATGCTATTTTAAGCGAAGGAGAAATAGCGCTTGTTGACCCGGGCCGGAACCCCCGCCCCTACTACGATTTTGCACACGCACACAACGCCCGGATAGTGGCAGTTATAGAAACCCACCCTCATGCCGATTTTGTGAGCAGCCATGCAGAAATAGCTCAGGCAACGGGTGCCACCATTTATGTGAGCGAACTCACAGGTGCCGAATATGCACATGAAACTTTTGATGACGGCGATATTATTACCATAGGTAAAGCCTATATGCGGGCCATAAACACACCGGGGCATTCGCCCGATAGCATTAGTGTACTGCTGAGCAACGAAAACGGCATAGATGTAGCCCTGTTTACCGGAGACACCCTGTTTATAGGAGATGTAGGCCGCCCCGATTTGCGCGAGGAGGCCGGCGCCATTACCGCATCGAGGCAACAACTGGCACGGCAAATGTTTCATACCACCCGCGAACGCATTATGACCCTGCCCACCCATATTACCATACTTCCCGCACACGGCGCCGGTAGTTTGTGCGGAAAAAACCTGAGCGATAAACTCAGCAGCACATTGGCAGACCAGCTGCAAACCAACTATGCCCTGCAAAATATGAATGAAACCGATTTTGTGCAGATTTTGCTGGCAGACCAACCGTTTATTCCAAAATATTTTGGCTATAACGTAGCCCTTAACAAAAAGGGCGCACCCAATTTTGAAGAAAGCATTTCTGCCATACCTCACCTGCACTCTGCCACCCTGTTGCCTGATAATGCTTTGATTATTGACAGCAGACCACAGGACGAATATAAAGCCGCACACATAAAAGGCGCTTTGAACATACAGGAAAACGGGAAATTTGAAACATGGCTTGGCGCAATAGTAGCACCTGCCGAGCGTTTTTACTTAGTGGGAAACAGCATTGAACAACTTGATATGGCTGTGCGCAAAGCTGCCAAAATAGGGTACGAACAGTTTATTACAGGAACTTTGGTAAACCCTACCCAAAACATTACTGCTTCTGCGTTGGTCAATATCGGACACTTTAAGCAAAACCCCGATGCCTACACCATTGTAGATATCCGCAATCCGGGTGAGTTTGGCGCAGGCGCTTTTTTTGACAATGCCATTAATATACCCCTGTACGAACTGCGTGAAAGAGTAGCCGAAATACCTCAAAACAAACCCATTATGGTACATTGCGCCGGCGGATACCGCTCTGCTGCAGGAGCCAGCATTATTGAAAACGCCACAGAAAAACAACAACCTGTTTTTGACCTTAGCGAAAATGTGAAAGAATTTGTTCAGCAACAAACAACTATCGCCTAGGTATAACAAAAATTTTTTTGCCGATTTTTGAAATACTTTTACCCGTGTCACTACTAATATCATTCAGAACATGCAACCTTTAACGCTATCTCAACCTACTCTCAATATATAAATGTCAAATTACCGGCTAAACCGGTACCAAAAACACTTAAATAATTAAACAGCCCAACCTTAATTATGTCATCGGAAGAATTTAATACCGCGGTTGTTCGTCTTTACGACACCATAAAACCCTACGCCGTCAGTTTAACCAAAAACATGAATGACGCCGAGGATTTGCTGCAGGATACGATGATGCGTGCTTTCAGATATAAGGAAAATTTTAAGCACAATACTAACCTCAAATCCTGGCTATTGGTTATTATGAAAAACATTTTCATTAACCAGTACCGCCAAAAAGCTACCCGAAAATATACCCTTGTTGATCCGGTAGAGCAGTTGTACCAAATGAACGCTGCCTACACTACCATTAACGGCGGAGAATCGGGGCTTACCATTGAGGATATTAACCGCGCCATAGCCCGCCTGCCCAAAGCATACCAAACTACCCTCATGATGAACGTGCAAGGGTATCAATACCAGGAAATTGCCGATGCCCTTAATGTGCCTTTGGGTACCATTAAAAGCCGAATTTTCTGGATTCGCAAACGCCTTGCCGAAGACCTGAAGCCCTACATTAACCGGGGCGAACAGAAAATTGAGTATTCGCTTAATTAAGCTAACCTTTTCTACCAATAAATAACCTAATTTAACCTCATGTCCAAAAAAACATTCAGAGAACTAATTGAAGGTGATACTCCGGTACTCATTGATTTTTATGCCGACTGGTGCGCCCCCTGCCGTATGATGGCTCCCGTTCTGGAAGAACTCAAATCGGAAATGGGCGAAAAAGTTAGTATCATAAAAATCAATGTTGACCATAACCAAGGCATTGCCGAAGCCCTGCAAATAAGGAGCATCCCAACATTAGTACTCTTTCAAAACGGCGACCTTAAATGGCGCCACAGCGGATTGGTTCCGGTAAATCAACTGCGCAAAGTGCTTGAACCCTACGGATAAACAACCGGATATAAATTCTGTTAAGAAAAAAGGCTTCCTTCCTGTTGTGGAGGGAAGCCTTTTTGTTTTTGGCTATTACCCAAAAACCGCTAAAACCATTACCGTTTCAGTTCCAATACCAACATGGTTTTGGCGTTGAGGCTCAATTTTTGTGTCATATCAAATACCTCGCCCGGGTTTACCACATTCACCGCTTTGGAAAAACCGCCGGTACGCTCATCAAAATCGGCAAAAGTAACCTCTTTGGCAGAATCGGCCGTGTTCATAATGCACATAACGGTTTGGTTATCGGTGTAGCGGAAATAAACATATACGCCATCTTTGGGCACATACTGCATCATTTTACCGGTTGTTAGCGCGGGCGAATTTTTTCGGTAGTTAGCCAGTGTTTTTACATAATTTTGTGCTTCGGTTTGGGCTGCGGTAAGGCCCTCGCCGGTAAAACCGCTCACCTTGTCGCCCTGCCAGCCGCCCGGAAAATCGAGGCGCACATAGCCGTCAAACGGGTAGGTATCGCCGGTCATCAGCACTTCGGTACCGTAGTACAATTGCGGAATACCGCGGCAGGTAAGGAGCCACGCAATGCCTGTTTTGTACTTGTTCAGGTCTTGTTTGATGTAGGTAAAAAAGCGGGTTTTATCGTGGTTATCCAAAAAAATAACGTGGTTCATGGGGTTTTTGTACACAAAATCGTTGCTAAGGGTGGTGTATAGCTTGCTAACCCCTTCGGTCCAGCCAAAAGGTTCGTTCAGGGCGTTGCCAATGCCATACAAATTGGTTTGAAAATCGGTTACGCCGGGCAGGTTGCTTTTAAAAGAAATATCGAGGTTGTTTTCTGTAAAATAGGCTTGGTTTAGCACACCATGCACCCAGGTTTCGCCAAACATGGTTATATTGGGGTACTCTTCAAGGAGTGCTGCATTGCAGCGGTTCATAAATTCGAGGTCGTTATAGATATAGGTATCAATGCGGAAACCGTCAACGCCAAACTCCTCCACACTCCAAATAGCATGTTGAATAAGGAAATTGGCCACATAGGGGTTTTTTTGGTTCAAATCGGGCATGGTGGGCACAAACCAGCCATCGGTCATTTGTTTTCGGTCTTTTTCGGCGCCGTACAAATCCATAAGGGGCTGGTCTTTGTAAGTGGTATTGGTATAGGTAGTCCATTGGTGTACCCAGTTTTTTTCGGGCATGTCTAAAATGGTAAAATGGTAGCTGCCCAAATGGTTATACACGGCATCTTGTACCAGTTTCATACCGCGGCGGTGCAGTTCGTTGCTTAGTTGTTTATAGGTGTCGTTGCTTCCGTGGCGGGGGTCAATTTTATAGTGGTTGGTGCAGGCATAGCCGTGCTCGGTGCGGTTAGGCATGTCGTTTTCAAGGGGCGGTGTCATCCAAAGGGCGGTAACACCTAATTGTTGCAGGTAATCCAGGTGGTTAATTACCCCTTGCAGGTCGCCGCCGTGGCGCAAAAAGATAGAGTCGCGGTTGAGCGATTGGTCGCGCATACCTTTCATGCGGTCGTTGGTAGGGTTGCCGTTGCTGAAACGGTCGGGCATAAGCAGGTAAATAAAATCTTCCGATGTTACTCCTTGTGCAAAGTCTGTATTTTTACCTTCCCTTCGGGCGCTTAGCTGCCATTCCACCTTTTGCGAGCGGCCTTTTTCGGGGGTAAACTGTATTAAAACCGATCCCGGCTGTGCATCGGGGGCAATGGTTACATCAAGCGCCAGATATTTTCCGTTTTCTAACCGATGTACTTTATCTAAGGTAACTCCCCTATGTTTTAGGGTTACCTCTTGTTGACCAAGCGCTCCGTTGTTGGGGGCATAAGCCAAAATTTGCACTTTGTTCCATTTCATACCCGGCCACCAGTTGGGCGGGTAAAGTTCTATTTTTGACTGTGAAAATGCTGCATTGGTTTGGCAAAACAGGCCGGTAAAAAAAAGCAGAGAAAAAAACAAACGTTTCATGATAAGAAATTTTGGTTGCTGAACAAATAACATTGCCGATTGCACTATGTTTACTCCGATGCGGGTAGAAGAAACAGCAAGGGTATATCAAAACGTTTTTGCCACGATAATTCATTATGCGCCTCGCCGTCAAACTTTTTGCTCAGGCAATATTTTGGAAAATATTTTTTTGTTTTCATAAAGGCATCTACGGACTGTTGGTGTGTTTCGTACCAGGCATCTAATGTTTCGGTGCCGTAATCGAAGTAAATTTTATGTTTACCGGCTTTTGGCAGATGTTTTTTAAGGTAGCGCAGGTAAGCGTTCCTAAAATCGGGAGTGTTTTCTTTAAGGCTTGCCGGCCAGTGGGTTGAAACACAGGCGGCACCGCCAAAAATGCGCGGGTATTCGCAAAGGGCATACAAAGAAATAAGCCCGCCCATGCTGGAACCGGCAATAAAAGTATGTTGCCGCGCGGTAAGGGTTCGGTAATGTTGGTCAATATAGGGTTTCAGTTCTTTAACAATAAACTTTAGATAGGCATCTGAAAGTATTTCGGAATCGGAGCTGCGCTCTTGTTTGAGCCTGTTTTTTGCCTCTTCCGGCATTAGCCCGAAGGGTTTTGCGGGCAGATACTCGGTAAAGCGTTTGGCGGTGTTCCAAATGCCAACAATAATGCAGGGTTGTATTTTACCCTCTTCCATTAGTTTGGCCGTTGTTTCGTCTGCCATCCATTCCTGTCCGCCGTAGGCTGTTTGGGGCGAAAACAGATTTTGCCCGTCGTGCATGTATAAAACGGCATACCGTTGGGTGGTGTTGGCCTGATAGCCGGGCGGCAGCCAAATATCTACCTGCCGCGGCGCCACATATTTTGACCCGAAATTTTCTAAGCGCTCCAGGGTGCCCGTTACATTTTGAAAAGGTTGCGCCCATGCAGGCCTGTACCCGAATTGTAGCAACCCTGCAAGCAAAACGATATAAAAAAAACTTTCCGAAAGGAAAGCCCTTCCGGAAAGTTTTAGGTTAGTTAAAAACCGGCGCATGACTTAGTTTTTAACTATTTTGTAGTCGTAAAACCCAAATGTTTGCCTCAAATCGAGGGTAATGGTATAGTTACCGGCTTCGGATATGGCAATATTATCTCCGCCCGGTTCCAAGTCGCCATCGGCGCCGGTATCGCCATAGTTCAGCCCCCAGTCGTCGTTGGCGCGGAATTTAATTTCGCCCACAACCAGGTCAAGGGTAATGGTCCAGCTGTTGGTGGCGGGGTCGTAGGTCATGTTTTGGTCGCTGTTCCAGCCATCGGGAGTGGCGCTGCCAATAAGTCCCCAATCGGTTTTGAGTTTGGTGTACGTTAATCCCACCAAATCAACGTTCAGTTTATACAGTCCGGCATCGGCGGCGGTAATGTTTGCTCCGCCGGGTTCTAAGGTTCCGTCTGCTCCGTCGTCGCCCCAGTTTGTGGCCCAGCTGCCCAATGCAAATTTAAATTCGGTATTGGGGTCGGCAAAGTAGATATACCCTTCATAGAGGTCGTTGCTGTTAACCGAAGGAATGGCAGTTTCGGGTTTGGCGGGGTCCCACCCTTGGTAAGAGCCGGGCACATTAACCATCGGAAATGTGGGAATGGTAAGATACGGTGTAACGTTAAGCGTTACAATGTTGGAAACGGCAGCTTCTACCAGCGGGTTTACCGTAGCCGTTACCCGAAGTTCAATCTGCGATTCTTCAAACGGCGGCAGCCCCATGTTAATAAGGGCATTGTTCATGGCGCTTACCGTAATGGGCAGTTGGGTGGTGCTAACCGTACCCAGTGTTTTGGGGGCAGCAAAGGAGGTGCCGGCCACGGCAATTTCTACTTTATTGGAAATTGCGGCCATAAAGTTAAAATTGGCAGAATTCCAGGTAATTTTAACCAGCGTATCGGCGGCATTTACCTCTTCCAGTACATAAGACGTACCATTGGCAGGAACGGTAATAGCCGGTGGGCTTTTCAGTTCTACAATGGGCGATTCGCCTTCTTTTTCGCAGGCGGCCATGCCCAGCAGCAGTATAAAAAGAACAGATAGTATGCTTAACTTTTTCATTGTTTCAAGATGGTTTTAAAATTTGCACAATTAATTTTTATTCAACAAATTTAAAATAATATACGGCAGCGTCTTTACCCCGTTGCAATACTTGTTTTATTTAACCAACCGCAGCCCAATGGCGGCTGCGGTTGGTTACAGGTTGCGGGTACTGCCGTTGTAATGGTTAGTACCCGTCGTTTTGGTCTAAGTTGGGGTTGGCAATAACATCTGCCGCGGGTATTGGAAAGAGGTTGAGGTGTGCAGAGGTGGCAACGCCGTCTTTTACACCGCCTTTCCATGCCCACAGGTAAGCGCCGCCGGTTAGCAGGTCAAAACGGCGCAGGTCGGTACGGCGGTGGCATTCCCAGTAGAGTTCGCGGGCCCGTTCATCTAAGATAAACGGCAGGTCATAAGAACTTACATTACCGCTGTTGTCGCCATAGGCACGCTCGCGCAGGTTGTTAATATAGCCCAGGGCGGTTGCTTCATCACCGCCTGCGCCGCCGCGTTTTACGGCTTCGGCATACATGAGCAATACATCGGCTAAACGGAACATGGGGAAATCGGTATCTACCCAGTTGCCCGATGCATCGGAACCCGGGTTGCCGTTTTGGTCCACGTTTTTGTACTTGGTCATGGCATAGCCGTTGGTAAAGTTAAAGATGTCGTCAATTTCGAGGCTTTGTCCTGTGGTATAGAACATAGCACGTGCGTCGGTTTCGCCCGATGGGTCGTCAAATTTAGCTACAAACTGTTTGGTGGTTCTAATACCGCCCCAGCCGCCGTTCACGCCAAAATCGGCGCCGACCATGCTGCCGCCAATAGGTGCGTGTACCAAAAAGGTCATGCCGCCCCAGGTTCTGCCTCGGTTGCCGTCAAAGCGAATGGAGAAAATAATTTCGTTAGACTCGGTGTTGTCAATTCTGAACAGTTTGGCGTATTCGGGTTCCAGTGTATAACCGGCATCAATTACTTTTTTGCAGTAGGTAATGCAATCGGTATATTTTGGGGTGCCAATATACACTTCGGCGTTCAGGTAGAGTTTAGCCAACAGAGTCCATGCGGCTGCTTGGTCGGCACGCCCCAGTTGGTTGCTTCTGGGCGCTTTCAGTTGGGTTTCAATGGCTTTCAATTCGGTTTCAATGTAGGCAAACAAATTGGCGGCATTGGTTTGCTGCGGCAGGAAAGAGCCAACGGCATCGCTTTCGGTAACAAAAGGCACGTTTTCAAACATATCCAAGGCGTGCCAGTAGCTGAGTGCACGCAGGAAACGGGCTTCGGCTCGGAAATAAGCCACATCGGCTTTAATCTGGTCAGAAACGCCGCGGTCGCTCAGTTTGCTGTCGGTAGTTTCGCGCAGGTACTCATTACAAAGCGAAATCTGGTAGAAAATGCGGTAGTACATGGCGGCCACAAATTCGTTGCTGGCAGTCCAGCGCTGAAAATGATAGTCGGGCAGGGTGCCGTCGTTCCAGCCAATTACGGCCTCGTCGGTGGGCAGTTCCTGTGCTTTCCAGTATTGGCGCAGGTAGGTAGAGAACCCCTCGTCTATACCGCTAATATCGGGGCGGCCGGCGGGGCCTTCCTGTCCGCTAAGGGCTAAGCCGGCATAGAGTTTTGCCAGTACCTGTTCATAAGCGGCGGGGTCTTCATATACAGAGGCCGAGGTAATTTCTTCGGGGTCAAGCGGTACGGTATCGAGGTCTTTAAGACAGGCCGAAAAGTTGAGCAAAAAGACAAAAAGCAGGGTTGTGAGAACCGGAAATCGGAGAATTTTATTTTTCATTGTCATTACAGCTTTATGGGTTATTTAAAGTTGAGGTTGAGTCCAAGGAGGAAAGTAATTGGACGCGGATAAACACTGTTGTCAATGCCATTGCCTATTTCGGGGTCTAAGCCGCTGTATTTGGTGGCAACAAATACGTTTTGTGCGGTGGCATATACTCTGCCGCCTAAGCGGTTGGTTCCGAGGCTGTTGAAGGCGTAGCCCAGCGTAATGTTGTCTAAGCGTAGGAAGGAGGCATTTTCAACATACAAATCGGAGAAATATTGAGCGTTGGTAAAGCGGGTATCTAAAGCAGACTGGAGCGTGTTGTTAATAAAGTTGTTTTGCGTACCAACATTGTAAAGCCCCCTGTCTGAGGCAATGTTGTTATACACATAGTTGTTAAGGTTGGCACGCAACACCAATCCAAGGTCAAATTGTTTGTATTTAAGGAGGGTGTTAAAACCCATAAACACATCAGGGGCGGGTTTGTTGTAGCGGTATTTGTCCAATTCGGTAATTTTTCCGTCATTGTTCAAATCTTCGTACAAGCCCTGTACGGGGTTACCTTCGGCATCATATACCTGTTTAAACACAAAGAAACTGCTGGGGTCATAGCCTACGCTGTGAATTTGTATGTTGTTGCCAGTGCCACCCGAAATACCGCC
Organism: Sphingobacteriales bacterium TSM_CSS; assembly: GCA_002212985.1. GTDB lineage: Bacteria > Bacteroidota > Bacteroidia > Chitinophagales > UBA2359 > UBA2359. The sequence goes on along the minus strand of NBMY01000051.1, from coordinate 11,380 downwards.
GGTAGGGTTACCTATAAAGGTTGGGTCATCATTAAGAGTAAGGTTGGTAATTTCGGTTTGCTGGCGGGTAAGGTTGTAGCCTACTTCCCAGCTAAAATCGGGTTTATCAATAGCTACGGCGTTAATGGTAAATTCCACACCCCAGTTATCCATGTTGCCAATGTTGGTGGTAAGCTGGTTGGTGAGGTTGGTACCTGCGGGCACCGAAATAAAGTTGAGCAGGTCTTTGGTTTTTCGGGTATAGAAATCAACAGAGCCGTTAATTCTTCCGCTCCAGAAGCCGTAGTCAATACCGGCGTTGTAGGTGGTGGTTTCTTCCCATTTAATGTTGGCATCATAGCCTTCGGGGCGCAGGGTGGTAATAAACTGGTCGCCAAACTGGTATTGTGCATTGTCCAAACCGGCGGTGTAACGGGGCAGGTAGGGGTAGTAGCCGCCAATATCCTGTTGTCCGGTAACGCCATAGCCAAGGCGCAGTTTAAGGTCGGTAAGTGTTTTGTTGCTGGAAAGGAAGTTTTCTCGGGCGATGTTCCATGCAAGGGCAACAGAGGGGAACAAGCCCCATCGGTTATCTTCGCTAAACCTCGATGAGCCGTCGTTTCGGAGGGTAACAGTAAGCAGGTATCGGTCTTTAATGCTGTAGTTGAGCCTTCCGAAGAAAGAGATAAGCACATACTCGCCTTTGTAGTCAGATGTATCGTTTCTGCTGTAGGTTCCGTCTGTGGCGCTTGGGGCATCGCGGTTAACAAACTGGTTTTCCTGCTGGAATTTTTGGTAAGAGTAGCCGCCGGTAATATCGAATTTGCTTCTGATTTTGTCTATGGTTTTGCCATAATTAAGGTAGAAGTCGAGCAGTTGGTTGGTTTTGGTTTCGGTATAAACATTGTCCACGCCGCCGTTGCCGTTGTAAAACTCCGAACCAGCGAAGGACGGCACGTTTACGGTTCCGTCGCTGTTGGAGCGGTCAAGACCTATGTTAAGGTTGGCGCGCAAATCGGGCAGGAAGTGGAATTTATAATCGAGCTGCACATTGCCGATGAAGCGGTCAACGGTGCTGAGGTCTTCGCGCAGTTCGAGGCGAGCCAAGGGGTTATCTTGTGCCAGTACAACGGGTTTACCCTGGGCGGTCAGCCATTCAAAATAGCCGCCGTAAGTGGTGGTATCGCTGTAAACGGGTTGGGTGGGGTCAAACAGAAGTGCGGTTCCAATGGTTCCAGTATCGGCAAAGCGGTTTTTTACCCTCGATGCTTTGGCGTTAAGGTTTACGGTGAGGTGGTCGTCAAGAAGTTTTGGGCTAAGCGAGAGCGCGCCCGAATAGCGGTCCATATTAGAGGTTTTTAATACACCTTTTTGGTTGGTGTAGCCTACACCCACGCGGTAGGGCAGCACGTCTGCCACGCTGCCGGCAAAGCTAAGGCTGTGGTCGGTACCGGTAGAGGTTTGGAAAATTTCATCTTGCCAGTCGGTATTGGCATTGCCCAACAGGTTTATTTGTGAGGCATTTCCAACTTCGTTTACCAATTCTCTGAACTGGTCGGCGGTAAGGGGTTCGTAGCGGTTGGCCTGTTGTTGTACGTTTACATCGCCGCTGTAGGAAATTTGTACGGGGCCGGTTTTGCCTTTTTTGGTGGTAATAATAATAACGCCGTTAGATGCCCTTGAGCCGTAAATGGCGGTTGCCGATGCGTCTTTGAGTACGGTAAACGACTCAATGTCGTTGGGGTTAATGGTGTTGAGGGGGTTTTGCGAGCCGGCAATTCCTGCATCTACCGGTACGCCGTCAATTACAATCAGCGGGTCGTTGTTGGCGGTTAAGGAAGAGCCACCCCTGATACGAATGGTGTTGCCGGTGCCGGGTGCGCCGCCTGCCGATGTTACCTGCACACCCGCCACACGCCCGGTAATGAGTTGTTCGGGGGTGTTTACCGGGCCTTCGTTAAACGATTTGGCCGATACCTGCGTTACCGAGCCGGTAAGGTCTTCTTTTTTGGCAACGCCGTAGCCAATTACCACCACTTCTTCCAGCACTTTGCCGGCAGCAAGTTGCACATCTATTGAGTTAGATGCGCCAAGGGTAATTTCCTGTGTGTCGTAGCCAATGTAGGAAAACACCAAAACAGAATTGCCCGATGGTACGGTAAGGGTGTATTTGCCGTCAAAATCGGTTACGGTTCCGGTAAGCGTTCCTTTTACCAGAATGTTGGCGCCCACCAACGGCTCGCCGTTGGTGGCATCGGTTACGGTTCCGCTTATTTTGCGGTCTTGTGCCTGAGCGTGCTGCGCGCCTGCCACGAGTAAAACGGCAAGCAGGAGCAAAGGCAGAATCATGTTGCGTAATGTTGGATTCATAAATTTTGATTAATGGTTACAGATTAGTTTATTTAATAATTTATTTGTTTGCAAAAATTCCGATAAAGAAAGGGTGTTTTGTTTTTCTTTTTTTACCTTAATTAAGGGGTTTCGTGTAAAAACTGATTAAGCGGAGGTTAGGGCTAAAGAAACGCATATAAAAAATCAGACAGCAATTTGGTTCAGTTAAGAAAATTTGTTTGATAAAAATTGAATTTTCTTATACAAATAAAGCCCAAAACACGTTTCAGGAGGCTGTGTTGTTAGTTTGGCAAAGTTAGATAATCTTGCCTTACTTGAACTGCCCTAAAGACACAAAAAGGGGATAAATTTTGAATTTTTTATTAAAAAATAAGATTTATTTGTCATTTTTTTCTGATAATGAACGTTTAATTGGCTGGTTGTGCGGTTCGGGCGAAAGGTTGGGTTTCCAGCCTTCTTCCAGTTGCCCTATTTTAATAACCAGCACTGAGGTATCGTCTTTAAAATTGCTGTTTTGGGTAAAGGCGGCAAAATCTTCATAAATGGCGTTGCTTATTTGGGTTGCGCTAAGTTGGTGGTTGTTTTCCACGCAATTCATCAGGTTTTGGTAGCCGTATTGTTCTTCGGCGCTTTCGTTTTTGCGGCCTTCCACCAACCCGTCGGTATAGAGTACCAGTACATCATCTTTGTAAAGGGGCAGGTTAATAATGCCGATGAATTTGGCGTAGCTGCTGTTTCTTAAAATGCCCAACCCCAGCCCTTCGCCCTCCATGAGGCGCGCTTTGTTTTGGGCAGCGCTGTAATAAATCATAGGGGTATGCCCGGCCCGGACATAGGTAAGCATATTGGTTTCAAAATTAAACTGGGCAAATATGGCGGTAATAAACTGGTTTTTTTCAAGGCATCGGGCAACGGAGCGGTTTGCCATGAGCATGAAATCGGTGGCGGAGAGGTTAAGTTGAATGAGCGATTGGAAGATGCCCTTCATTTGTGCCATGTGAAATGCGGCAGATGCCCCTTTACCCGATACATCGGCCATAATAAGTGCAAAACGGCGGGGGTCAATTTGTGCATAATCGTAGTAGTCGCCGCCTACTTCACGGGCGGGTTCGTTTAAGGCGGCAATTTCAATAAAGGGCGTTTCGGGAAATTTTTGGGGCAACAGGGCACGTTGCACCTTGTTGGCAATATCAAGTTCTTCTTTATACCTTGCCGAGCGGATGGCTTCCTGTGTAAGTTGTGCGTTTTCAAAGGCTAACTTTGCCTGGTTAATAAAGCTTTTGCATACGCCAATCATGTGTTGGTCAAAGCCGTCGGCAAAGGTTTTGGTAAGGCAGATAACACCCTCGCAGTGATGAGGTTTGGTAAAAATAGGCAGCACCAGCAGCGATTTGTAAGGCGTTTCGGTTTCGGCAAAGATGTGGTGTCGGTCTAAGTTGGGAAAATAGTGGTAGCCCGTATCGTTTTCGGTTTTGATGAGTTCTCTGAAGTTCATCCATACATTAATGCGCCCTATTTGCTCGCTCGATATTTCGGTAAAATGGCAGGTTTCGGTGGCTTTAAACGGATGCAGGATAAGCCAGCCGGCATTGCCCGATGTATTTTTGAGGCATACCTGAAACAGGCGGTGGAAAATGTCTTCGGTGCTGTCTTTGCGCTGAAGCGCGAGCCCTATTTCCTGAAAGCTGTTAATTTCTGAAAGCTGTTCTTCTATAACCGATGAAACGGGCATGGTAAACAACAATGCCAGCATAGAAAAGAGGCAGTAACTTCCGGTTGCGGCAAATAGGGTAAGCAGGAAAGTGTTTTCCGAAAACGGGGTTAGCAAAACATACTCCAGCCCTGTTGCGTGGTATAATACCTGAAAAGCGGCTATATTGAGCAGGGAGGCAATGAGCAGGTAAAACACGGCCATCCATTTATCGCGGCGGGTAAGTTCTGCAATCCATTTAATACGGTTTAGCAAAGAGGCAGCAACCAGCAGGCCGGTCAGCAAAACTGCCTTTTGAAGTGTTGCCGGAATAATGCCGGCCGGCAGCCCCATGAGCAGGCTTAAAATCAGCACACTCATTAATGACCGCCATTGCCTTACCACAAACACATTGCGCCGCACAAACATTAACTTGCGCAGCATGGTAATGGCATAAAGCAGGTAACTTACAACAGCATATACCGAGGCCATTTTAAACATGCGGACAACGGCCGTCGGAAGGGCGGTAAAGGCATCGGAAGATGCGCCAAAGGTGGCCAGCAATACTGCCGAAATACCAAAAGCTATCACCCGTGCAAATAAGCGGTGTATGTTAAAAAGGTGTCTGTTCCACGAGTTGGAATTATAAAACAACAGGTGAAATGCCCAGGAAATGGCCAGCATTACCTGCAACTCAAGCGCAGTAATAATAAACGGTGTTACCTCGTAAATAATACATAAAGAGGCAAGCATGTAGGCCGTAACGCCTATCAGCAAAAAGGTATAATAACTCCTGTATGCCATTTTTCGGGTTTACCCGGCATTGCCCGGTATTTTATGCGGTATTTTCTGCCGTGCCACTTTAGTTTGTGCAAAGATAGACATTGCCCGCTATTTTTCCATACCCCAAAACAAGCATATATTGTGCGGGAGCGTGTAAGTTTACATGCACTGCAACACACCCAAAAACAGAGCTTTTGCAAAAAGCTACTACTGTTACCAGCCTTCTTCCTCGTGAATTATTTGCATGAGTTCGTCCAGATTTTCTTCGGTAAGGGTTACGCCGGTGCTGTTGTCTATTACCTCAATTTTAACCTGCATTTTACCCACACCGGTAAGCCCTATTTTGTCGGCAGCGGCTTTTGACAAATCTACTATGCGCCCCTTAATATAGGGCCCGCGGTCATTTACCTTTACTACTACGGCTTTTCCGTTATCTATGCGCGACACTTTTATTTTGGTTCCGAAGGGGAGGGTACGGTGAGCGGCGGTAAGTTTATTATGGTTATATTTTTCGCCCGAAGCAGTTTTTTTCCCGCTAAGCGAATTGGAGTAATAAGAGGCTACTCCCCAGCTTATCATTTCCACGTTGTTGTCAAACGAAGAAAAAAACAGGAATGAAAACAGCAAATACAGCAATATACAAGGGTGCGTTTTCATGTTGTTTTGTTTTGGTAAATTTTAAATTTTTATAAGATGGGCGGAAAGATAGCATATTTATTTTAAATAACCAAGCCCTGCGCCCGGTAAACAGTATTTTTGCCCCTTAATTACTAATTTTTTTATGTAAAAAGCAAACAACTTAGCAATAGAACAGGTATCTTTCCACGCACTTTATTATTTTAACCATTAAAAACAGTCTTGTATATGGAAGAAGAATTTGGCTTTAACTTTCTGGCAATTTTTGTGGCTGCGGTTGTGCCTATGGTGGTTGGTTTTATTTGGTATCACCCCAAGGTTTTGGGCACTGTTTGGATGAATGCGGCGGAATTAACCGAAGAAAAGATAAAAACGGCCAACATGCCGCTTATTTTCGGGCTGGCTTTTGTAATGGCAATTATGGTGGCGCTTTTTTTAAGCCTGTATGTAAACCACGGCGGGCCCGAGTTTCAAACGTTTAAGCATGGCGCTTTTCATGGTGCATTGGCGGCAGTGTTTTTGGGCATACCGGTGCTGGCTACCAATGCCCTGTTTGACCGCCGCAATACCTTATACATTCTCATTAACGCAGGCTACTGGATAGTGAGCTTTGCCCTTATGGGCGGCATTTTGTGTGCATGGCGTTAAGGTTTTTAAAAAGCATAAGCCTGCTGTAAATGCTATATTTACGGCAGGCTTATACCTAATGGGTCAACAAGATTTCGGACAATAAAAGAAGTTGCTTATGGGTTGGTGTATGCAAAAACAAGTCCTGCTATAAAGGCCTGCATCACGCTGTACACAAACCAAATAAAAATCATTTGTGTCGAAACGTTGAGAGCGCTAAAGGTAATCCACATAGAGGGCAGGGTAGCTACCACTCCATAAGCCAGCCCAAACTCAATTGCCCTAAGCAGGGCAGAGCCGGTAATAATGCCCTTAAACCGGTACCAGAACCAAAGCAGGGCAAACGCCAAAATAAAAGGATGTAAAAAGTAAAGAAGCGTTCTTCCCTCGCCCGATTGGAAGGTGGGGTTGTAGTATTCTTCACATACAGAGGGGAAAAACCGCAAGCCTATTAGTAAAATGGCATAACTGATTACCAACAGGATAACAGAAACGCCTAAGCCGGTTAACAATGCTTTTTTCATAGGAGTAACACGTTTATAAGTGGTTAAATTTGGTAAATGCCGGAGGGAGGCATAATTTTAATTTTGCAAAGCGGGCACCAGAAAATAGAAAAATGAGTGCCGGTGGTTGTTATGTGTTGGGTCCGAAGCAGTAATCAGATAATGTTTACCAGCATGTCAAAAACAATTTCTACCGAGTCGTTCACTTTTACAGTTCCAAAAAATACTTCGGGAGGAGTTACGGCAAAGTCAGACATTTTAAGTCTTTTTGCTCCTTTGAAATACAGTTGCGAGCCGCTTGCTTTTTTGCTGTTTACATGTATTTCATACTCGTGGGTGTATCCGTTCATGCTTATTTTGGCTTGTATTTTTGCAGGCACCCAACCGTCGCTGTCATTGTCATTACAATGCACATAAGCGGGGCAATGCGGTTCTTCTTCGGCATTCAGCAGTTCAATTTTTATTTTCGGGTAAACCTGAGCATTGAGCGCTTTTTGCATGTCGGTGTTCATTTTTTTATTGCCGCAATCGAGCGCTGCAATGGGCACATACAGGTAGGTAGCGTTAAATTCCAACTTTCCTTTTACATTTTTGCGTTGTATGGTAAACTGCTGCACCGGAAACTGCTCTTTGCATTTGCACGAAAAAGCGTTAATGTTGGTAGTACCTTTCAGTTTTAACTCGCTGTTTCGTTCAATGCTGTATTTGTAATTTCCGCTTTTGCCGGTTGCGGTTTGAGTTTGCGCGTTGGTTTGAAAAACAGCGGAAGCAGTCAGCAAAAAAAGAGCAAAGAACAAACGCATAAACATAGATAAACGCAATCTTTTTCTTTTTAATGGTAACATATAAATGGTAAAATGTGGGCAATATGATATTTCGAAAATCTTTGAATGTAAGAGTTCCGGCCGTTTTTAATTTAATGCAAGGACAATTCTACCCTCTTCTATGAATATTAGACTCTGCTGTTTATAGATGGTTTGAAATTTGAACAAAATACTCGAAGTGCCTGCCAACATTTAATAAAGCATATTATTTTTTGGAAAAAGCAGGTAAACAGCCTGCTGCCATTTACCTGCTTTTGTGAATTGCGTTGCCGTGCAGAAAGTGTTATACAAAACCCGATGCGGCAACTTTCAGATTGTTAGAAACCAACTACGCCTTCAATCATTACGCCGTTAAATTTGGCATTGTATAATTGAATTTGCGAAGTTCCCGGGTTGTTGGGGAAATCGTTGTAGTTTTGGTTTACATATTCTACTTTGGCAAGAATATTTTTGGTAATATAGGCGCCGGCAGCTATTTGCAGACGGTCTAATGAAACATCAACCACGCCGGCGGCACCATTTAAATATTCGGCGTTAACCATGTTGTATCTTGCACCAATGTGAAACTGTTCGCGGTTGCCAAAACGATACAAACCGTCAATGGCAAACTGGCTTACATTGCGCGTATCGGTTTCGGTGCTGGCACGACCGTTTGCCATTTCATAGGTGGCAAAAATTTCGGCGCCGCTGTATTTAAGAAATACGTTGCCCATGAAGGCGGTTACTTTATCGCGGAAACCGGGGTTAAAACGGCCGGTAAATGCGGCACCGTTCAAATCGGTAACGGTTTCAAGCAACAATACATTGTAGTAACGCGAACCGGTACGGTCGCCACCATACAGCGTATTGCTTTGCGAACTTGCGGTGTAGTACATAGATCCGGTTACACGTGCGCGGAATTTGTCGTTAATTTGTTTGTCGTAGCCCAATTTAGCAATAACAGAGGGGCTGCGTTTTGATTTGTCATCGGTTGCGACAACGGTGGGTTTAATTACGTCGCCTTTAATTTCGCCACCGGTAACGGCTAAAACGCCTACCAATCCAAACTTGGGCTGGTAAATAACTTCTCCGCCTATTTCGGTGGTAAAGGCATCTAAAATGTATTCGCCTACAAACGGGTTCCACATGGCGTTGCCATTGTCGGTACGGCGGAAGTGAGCATCGCCATAGTTTATTTCAAAGTGACCTACTTTAATGGTAAGGTTTTCCATCAGTTTATCGGCAAAAGAACTTTTCAGAAAAGCCAGTTTGTCAAATTGCAGGTATCCGCCTTTTACCCATGCTTCAGAATGGTGACGAGAAGAAAGATATGTTACCAGACTCAATGAAATACCATCATACAACTGGGCATCAATGTTTAAATTGGCAGTTGCCAGATTAAAGCCCGGTTTAATTTCTTTCAACGTATCGGGAATGCCCGATTCCTGACTTAAGAATTGAAACTGTTGGGTAAAACTGCCGCCGATGCGCACTTTAAAACCATTGTTATCATTCCATGTTGTTTTGGGCGTTTCAAACATGTTTACCCCGCGTTGGTCGTAGGGTCGATAATACTGCACGTCGTAATCGTTTTGTGCAAACAAAGCAAAGGAAACCAACGCCAATACTGCAACAAGCAGCGAGCGGAAAATTTGGACTTGAGTTTTCATAGTAAAAACGGTTAGAGTTTAAAAAAATAATTTTTTGGTTATTAAATGGGTGGAGGTTATTTTGTAAAAGTAGCCGAAAAGGTAATGGTTACATCATCACCTGTTTTCATGGCGCCAAACATGAAAGTGGGCGGTTTTACGTTAAAAGTGGTCATTTTCAACTTTTTGGAACCGGAAAACTCTATGGCGCCGTTGGCTTTTTGTTTGCCTTTTACGGTTAAATCAACGGCTTTGGTGGTACCGGCAATGGTAAGGTTTCCGCTTACCACGGCGGTTAAATCGGCCAATGTGCCACTTATAGAGTTTACTTTGGTAAGCTGAAAGGTAATTTTGGGGTTCGATTTGGCTTTCAAGGCATTGTAAATATTGGTTTCCATGGTAGAACCCTTATCGCTTTTAATGGAGTACACGTCCATTTCTATATTTACACTACTAAGGTTTACCCCTCCGCCATGATCGCTCATGGCTAATTTGCCCGAAACTTTGGTTACATCTGCCGTCCAGTTGTGTAAAGTAGAGGTTCCGTCTATTTTTACCGAACTGCCGGTTAGCTTGTATTCTTCCTGTGCGTTTGCCATCACAAATACACTTGTTAAAACTATTAATGCAATTAACTTTTTCATTCTTTTCTCTTTTGGGTACAAAATTACAGGGCACTTAATGTTTACACAATGACTTTTGTCACCTTTGGCAATGATTTTTACCCTAATTTTCTGGCGTTTTTCTGCCCGAAATTGGCTTAACCGTCCTGCAAGGTTTTAAAAACAAGCTATAGGCAACAAAGCAATAATGTAAATTTAATGTCCTTGGCAACTTAAGTTTTTTAAATGAAACTGTGCACAAATAGCAGGCAGCCGGCACAAGACCGGCCGGCAGTTGTTCTTTTCTTTGGCTGCCTGCAATTGGCCGCAACAAGAAAAATGTGTACCTTTGTAGGGTTGCAGGGTAAAATTACTATGCACCCCCCGAAAGAAACCGGCTGAACAGCGGGCAGGAAAGGGGATTTAACCAACTTTTACAGGCATGAACTATCCTTCAAAGCATATTGAAGATGTGGTAACCGAGTTTACCAAACTGCCGGGCATTGGCAAAAAAACAGCGCTGCGTTTGGCGCTGCACCTGCTTAAGCAAGACGAAAAAGACGTGGAACGCTTTGGCGAAACAGTAGTAAAAATGCGCAAAGACATACAGTTTTGCAAAGTTTGCCATAATGTATCCGATTCTGAACTGTGCAATATTTGCGCTAACCGCTCGCGCAACCAGGCGCTGGTGTGTGTGGTAGAAAGCCTGCGCGATGTAATAGCCATAGAAAATACCCAGCAATACAACGGGGTTTACCATGTGTTGGGCGGAGTAATTTCACCTATTGATGGTGTTGGCCCCGATAATTTACAAATAAATAGTCTGGTAGAACGGGTACAATCGGGGCAGGTAGAAGAACTTATTATGGCGCTTAGCCCTACCATGGAGGGCGACACTACTATTTTTTACCTTTCCAAAAGGCTTAAAGATACGGCGGTAAAAATAACCACCGTAGCACGCGGCATTGCCTTTGGCGGCGAACTGGAGTATGTTGATGAATTTACCCTTGCCCGCTCCATTGCCACCCGCTTGCCCTACGAAAACTACCTGCTGGGTAAATAAACAGCGTTTTGGGGAGCGCAACAGCCCTGCCCTACCCTATTGTTTTTGCCGCAGGGTTTTGCTTGCAAAGGCGGCAGTTTTCGAGTATGGTTTGGTAATATTGCTCATACAACGGCATAATACGGTTAATATCAAACCGTTGCGCCTGTTGCAGCGCGTTACTCCTGAACTGTTTAAGGCGTTCCTTATCGCTCAAGATATAAATGGCGTTGGCGGCCATATCTTCTACATTGCCCACGTTGCTCATAAAACCGGTAATACCGTTTTGATTAATTTCGGGAATGCCGCCCGCGTTTGATGAAATAACCGGCACTTCGCAGGCCATGGCTTCTAATGCCGCAAGTCCGAAACTTTCGGTTTCCGAGGGCATTAAAAACAAATCGGAAACAGCAAGCAGTTCGCCTACGGCATCTTGTTTACCCAAAAAACGCACATCTTGCGCAATGCCCAGTTCGCGAACCTGTTGTTCTGCTTTCAGGCGTTCGGGTCCATCGCCTACCAGCAGCAGTTTGGCGGGCAGTTGCTGTTGTACGCGGTAAAAAATATTTACCACATCTTCAATGCGTTTTACCTTCCTGAAGTTGGAAGTGTGTATGAGTATGCGCTCGTCGGCCGGCGCTATGGCTTTTTTAAAATGATCTTTGTTAAATTTTTTAAACTCGGCCAGGTCAATAAAATTCGGAATTACTTCTA
>NBMY01000114.1 GCA_002212985.1 Sphingobacteriales bacterium TSM_CSS | reverse complement strand
AAGTTACGCCCGCAAAAGTTTACGAAGTACAACAAGCTCTTAAATCAAGAGGCTATGATCCGGGTCCGGCCGATAACGTAATGGGTCCCCGTACCAAAGAAGCTTTAATCAAATTCCAGAAAGACAATGGTTTACCCGTTGGTAACCTTAACATGGAAACCCTCCGTGCTTTAGGTATCTCCGGCAAATAAGCCAACCGTTCTTCTTTCCATAAAGGAGGCTGTTCCAATCGGGCAGCCTCTTTTTGTTTTTTAACCGTCTCCCGCTTATGAAAAATTACAAACAATTGCCTTTTAGCTTTGGTTTATCGCTTTTATGCCTGGCCGGCTTTAACGCCTTTGCACAAAGCGACGGAGATTTACCCCCCAATGCAGTAGCCGGAAAGTGCTACGCAAAATGTTTAATCCCCGATTAGTATGAAACCGTAACCGAGCAAATTTTGCTCAAAGAAGCCGGTTCGCGTATTGAAGTTGTTCCTGCCGTTTATGAAACTGCCAATGAGCAACTTTTGGTTAAAGAAGGCTACAAAGTACTGGAAGTGGTTCCTGCCACCTTTACCACTGTTGAAGAACAAATTATGGTAAAAGAAGCCGGTTCACGCTTAGAGTATGTACCGCCCGTGTACGAAACCGTTACCGAGCAAGTGCTGGTTTCGCCCGCTACCACCAAATGGGTACAAGGTAAAGCCGACCGCAACTGCTTAAACGAAGACCCCGAAAAATGTAAAGTATGGTGTTTAACCGAAGTTCCGGCTCAGTACAAAACCGTTACCAAACAAGTACTGAAAACCCCGGCTTCTACCCGCGAAATTCCTATTCCGGCTGAGTACAAAACCATTACCAAAGCTGTGGTTCAAAGCCCCGCCTCTACCCGCGAACGCGAAGTGCCCGCCGAATACAAAACCGTTACCAAACAAGTTTTGAAATCGCCCGCTTCTACCCGCGAAGTAGAAATTCCGGCTGAATACAGCACTATTACCACCCAAAAATTGGTTAAAACCGGCGGTTATACCGATTGGGTAGAAGTACTGTGCAATACAAAAGCTCCCCAAAAAATAGTGTACAAAATACAAATGGCCCTTAAAGCCAGAGGTTACGACCCGGGGCCGGCCGATAACGTAATGGGTCCCCGTACCAAAGAAGCTTTAATCAAATTCCGAGAAGACAATGGAATCAACTGGCATGATTTCGGCATAGAAACCCTCCGTGCTTTAGGTATCTCCGGCAAATAAGCCAACTTTTTTTCTAAAATCACAAAAGCCCTCAACCACAAATTGAGGGCTTTTGCTTTTTATGTACTTAAAAACAGTACCATTACAACTCATTTATACACCATCGGATAACAGCTATAGAACCGTTGTTGCTTGTTAGTCAATGTCGGCACACTAATTATCAGAAGTGGCAGACAATAAACAAAAAAGCAACAAAAATTAAAAAGATGTTGCGGGGCAATTACATTTCCCACATATCGCCCCAAAGGCGTTGCCCGCCGTCAATGTAAACCGTTTCGCCGGTAATAAAATCGGCCATGGGGCTGGCCAAAAACAGGGTTAAATAGGCTACTTCATCGGTGCTGCCGAGGCGTTTAAGCGGTACTTTGTCGCTGATGCCCTGCAAAATTTCGGGCGGGTACTGCTCCAACCCCGATGATTTGATAATTCCGGGTGCAACGGCATTTACCCGCACCTTATAGGGCGACCACTCTACGGCCAAGGTTTTGGTAAGGTTATCAACGCCTGCACGCGCCGCGCCGGTGTGCGCCATACCCGGAAACCCTTTGTATATGTTGGCAATAATGTTAATAACCACGCCGCTTTTTTGTTCCATAAAAAAGGAGGTAAACATTTGGCGTGTCATGTAAAAAGTGCCGTTCAGGTTGGTGTTGATAACGGCGTTCCACCCGTTGGGCGAAATAAGCTCTGCCGCCGAAGGAAACTGCCCGCCGGCATTGTTGACCAAAATATCTAACCTGCCGTATTGGTCTTTAATGTATTCGGCAAAACGCTCCACTTCATCGGGGTTGCGTATGTCCATGGCAAAGGCATGGCAAGTACCCAAGGGAGCAAGCGTTTCAAGAGCCTTTTGCAACCGCTCTTCCTTGCGCGAGGCAATAAATACGGTAGCTCCGTACTGCATAAACTGTCGGGCTATGGTTAACCCAATGCCGCTTCCGCCGCCGCTTACGGCCACTATTTTTCCGCTAAATAATCCTGATGTAAACACAACTGCTGCACTTAAATGAGGGTGAACTAACAGGCAGCAAAATAAGATAAAAATTTAAAACAGTGCAACTTAATGCGCGCAATATACTTTGTGAACCCTGAAATTGGCAAACTGAGCCGCCATAACCAGCAATGCGCCCACGCCAATAAATAAATGAAAGTGGAAAATTAACCCCACCACGCCCGCAACAACTCCAAACATAAACAAAAGCAACGGCATTTTGCGGCTGTGCAGGCGGTAATCTTTATACAACACCCACCCGGCAATGGCAAAACCAACAGGCAATAAACCCAACTCCATCCACGGGTTAGATAGAACCGAAACCGCTGCAAATGAACCCGCCATTAACAGCAAGGGCAATGCCATACAATGCACGGCACAGAGTAAACTTAATACTATGCCTGCAGATTGCAACCGCTTTGCTTTTAACGAAACCGTATGTTTGTCCATTTCGGGTTTATTTTGTGCAAATATACGCCTTTTGCAACAAAGTTGCAAATAACAAACCAACACTTTTTATTTTAAAAAGTTGTACCTTTATCAAAAAATTACACCGGTGTCAGCAGATAACATCAATATGTTATTAAAAACCTACAACCTGCGCCTTACAGAATGCCGTAAGGACGTAATAGGGGTTTTTATGGAACAGCATCATGCCGTAAGCCAACCCGACCTTGAATTGCGGCTAAACCATTACGACAGGGTTACCCTATACCGCACCCTTACCACCTTTTTAAACAAAGGCATTATACATAAAGTACTGGACGACACCGGACTTACCAAATATGCGCTTTGCTCGGGGCACTGCACAGAACACCATCATGCCGATGAACATGTGCATTTTAAGTGTATTAAATGCGAAAACACCATTTGCATTGATGCCGTAAGCGTGCCCGCCATTACCCTGCCCGATGGGTTTACCTACCTCGATGCAAATTTGTTGGTTAGGGGTATTTGCAAAATTTGCCAAGCCAAAAACAATCATTAACCTGCTTTTTAACCAAAAAAGATTTATGAAACAACACGTAACCATTGTTTGCATGGCGATATTAACCCTCGTAGCAACCGCCTGCAATTCGGAAAAAACAAAAAACAACTCAGAAACTGCATCGCCGGCAGCCGGTGCAAAATACGAATCGCCCATGGCCAAGGTAAACGAAATCCTGTCGGGTTGTGTAAAGGTAGAGTACCTTTTATACAATATGGGCATTACCTTCGAGTCGGAAAGCAATGAAGAGGTAATGCGTTTTTACAGCTATATCTTAGACCAGCCGGCCAACAGTACCAACTGCAAACCGGGTAAATACGACGGCAGCGTGGTGTTTAAAGATGCCAACGGCGATATTAAATTGGGTATGGAGTTTAACATTCTCAATGGCTGCGCCCGCGTGTCTATACCGCTCAACGGAAAAAAATATGAACAGCAAATGAACGAAAACGGGCTTAGCTTTTTTAATCAGGTGTTGCGCATGAAGGCAAAAGCCGAAACAGAGCAGCACTAACCAAACCCGAAGTATGGAAATACGCAGGGCAACCCTTACCGATATAGGACAAATTCAACTGCTGTATTACCATACCATACAGGCGGTTAATAGCCGCCAGTACACGCAGCAGCAAATTGAAATTTGGGTATCGGGCTGTTTTAACCCCGAAATGTGGAGGCATAAAATTATGGGGCAACATTTTTTTGTAGCCGAAAATGCCGCAATGCTAACCGGTTTTGCCTCCATTACCCCTAATGGGTATCTCGATTACTTGTTTGTTCACAAAAACCACCAACAAAAAGGCGTTGCCTCTGCCCTGCTTAAGGAGCTGCTGCAAACTGCCCAAAATCTGCAACTTGCCAAAATTTGGGCAGAGGTAAGCATAACCGCCCGCCCCTTTTTTTTACATAAAGGCTTTGAACTAACCCGTACATTTGTTACAATGGTAAACAACGTAGCGTTTAATGATGCCGTTATGACTCTTTACCTGCACCAATAACCACCCTTTTTCGGAGATAATGCCTATGTTTGAGCGCATTACAAAAGAAAATCACGCCTTTGTCATGTGGTCGGCCGAACACGTTTTGGCGTTGCTGTTTTTTGCTTTGCTGGGGTATTTGCTTATTCGCCGGGCTGCCCGCACCACAGCGCCGGCCTATAAAAACCGCCTGTTTAAGGGTATGGGTTGGGTAATATCGGGTACGGTAATTGGGTGGTCGCTCCTAGAAATGGGGTTGGGCAATTTTAATGTAAGCCAGGATTTACCCCTGCCCTTATGCAACTTTCTGGCCTTACTGCTGCCTTTGTTTACCCTTACCCGAAGCCTGTTTTTGTTTGAACTGTTTTATTTTTGGGTGCTTTCGGGAACTTTGCAGGCCATTATTACCCCCGATTTGCAAGACAGTTTTCCGCACTACCATTTCCTTAAATACTGGATTGTACACCTTGGACTGGTAATTGTGGTGTTGTATGCCGCCGTTGTATATAAAATGCGCCCCACTTTAAAAAGCGTTTTAAAAGCATTTATTTGGCTGCAACCGTATGTGTTGTTTTGTATGGGGGTAAACTACGCGCTTGGCGCCAACTACCTGTACTTAAACGCCAAACCGCCCGTGTCTTCACTGCTCGATTTTATGGGGCCTTGGCCGGTGTATATTTTGGTGGCACAACTCATAGCCATGCCCCTGTTTTTGCTGGCTTACCTGCCGTTTGTTTTGTGTAAGGGTAAATTGCCGGCAACAACCCATACACGCAAACGGTAACCGGCGCAAAATAGTGCTTGCTTCAATAAAACAATTGATGTTTCAGGTAGTTTCGTTGTCTAAATCTGCTATAAACGCCTGCGGGTCAACACCCCAATGTTGCAAGATTTGTAGGATTGTGCCTACATACTGCTGCACCCTTGGCGGGGTATCAATAAATGGATAGACAGATAACAGGCAACGGAAGGGAGCAACGCATAAGCAGATTATAACTCACTTGCAGCCCTTTTTCCGACACAAACTGCAATAATGCGTACAAATTTCACCTTCCGTACCCGCTAAATGTCGGGCAATAAACATTGTGGGGCAGCCGTAGTTGTTATTTTTGTACCTTGGTTGGGTGTAAACACCGTTTTTCTGTCAAAACCTGTTGCCGCCATCTATGCACATAGCCATCATCGGAAACGGAATTGCAGGCATTACCGCCGCCCGCTACCTGCGCAAACTCAGTTCAGACTGCCGTATTTCGGTCATCTCGTCCGAATCGCCCCATTTTTATGCCCGAACCGCACTTATGTACCTCTACATGGGGCATCTTACCTATGACGGGCTAAAACCCTACGAAGACGGGTTTTGGCAAAAAAACCACATCAACCTTATATTTGACCATATACACCATATAGATTTTACCCAACAATGCCTGCATGGCAGCAGCGGCAACATGATTTACTACGACAAGCTGCTGCTGGCAACCGGCTCAAAATCCAAGAAATTAGAACTGCCGGGGCAAGAACTGAAAGGCGTGCAGGGGTTGTATAGTCTGCAAGATTTACAACAAATGCAGCAACACACGCAAAACATTACCCATGCCGTAGTGGCAGGCGGAGGCCTTATTGGCATTGAAGTGGCCGAAATGCTGCGCTCAAAAGGCATTGGGGTTTCTATGTTGGTGCGCGAAAGCAGTTACTGGAACAGCGTATTGCCGCCCGAAGAATCGGGCATTGTAAACCGCCATATTGAAGCGCATGGGGTAAGCCTGCTCCTCAACACCCAACTGCAAGCTATTTTACCCGATGAACAGGGCCGCGTGCGCGCCGTTGTTACCTCAAGCGGACAGGAAATTGCCTGCCGGTTTGTGGCTATTACCATAGGCGTAACGCCCAACATAGATTTTTTGCGCCAAACCAATCTGGAAACAGACCGCGGAATTTTGGTTAACCAATTCCTGCAAACCAACCTGCCCAATGTGTATGCCGCCGGCGATTGCGCCCAATTAAGGCATCCGCTGCCCGGCCGCAAATCCATAGAACCGCTATGGTACACCGGCCGCATGCAGGGCATTACCGCCGCCCATAACCTGCTGGGCAGGCAAATTGCCTACCAACCCCGCATTTGGTTTAACTCGGCAAAGTTTTTCGACATTGAGTACCAAACCTACGGCCATGTGCCGCCCATGCCCCTGCCCCACCAAACCCAACTGTACTGGCAACATCCCAACGGACAAAAATGCCTGCGGCTGGTTTACCAAACCCAAACCGGCGCTTTGCAGGGGGTAGCCGCTCTTGGCATACGCCTGCGGCACCAAGTGCTGGAAAAATGGATGGCGCAACAAATACCGGCAGAAACTGCCTTAACCCAATTTCGGGCAGCAATTTTTGACCCAGAATTTTCGCAACCCGTTGAGCAGGCGCTTATTAACCAATACCTGCTGCAACACCCCCATAAAAAACTTACCCTTACCCCCAAACGCAATTTATGGAATACTATTTTCGGGTAAAATTGGACGGTGCGTTTTTTTCATCCAAAACATTTTCAGAATAATGCTTCCACACACAAATAACTATTTTCAAAATACCGAACACAGCCTTTCCTTAACCGCCGATGCTGCCTACCCGCAAAGTTGGTTGCAAAAAGCGGCCTTGGCCGTTGTTGCAACCGGCTTGCTGTTGTTAATAGCTGCCGCTTTTGGCGCTGCCAACCCGCAACCGGCGCTTTGGCTGGCAGCGGCTTTAACCTGTATTGGTGCAGGCGGGGTGGTGTATGCCTTTAAACAATACCAACACCGGCAGGCAGGCATAAAAAACAACGGCGTTTACCACGCATCGCTCACCGCAAGGGGCGCTGCCGCCTGGTTGCTGGCTGTTGTGCTTACCGGTTTTTATGTGCTGTTGTACTGGTATCCGCACTTGTTGGGGTTGGGGCAAAACGGTGCCGCCAATACCGGGCTGGTGCGCCTGTTCGACCCCTTGAGCTTCTGGCTCAAAATACAGCCGGCAAGCCAATGGTTTGTATATGGAACCCTTTACACGCTGGCTATTTTGGTAATGGGGTTTAAGTTTATGCTCAAATACCGGCACAGCCGCTACCAGTTGTTCCGAACGGCTTCGGTTATGTTTTTTCAACTGGGGTTTGCCTTTTTACTGCCCGAGTTGCTGCAACGCCTTAACCTGCCCTACAACGATTTTAAAAACATGTGGCCGCTCAACTACTACTTTTTCTTCGACTGGCACCTAAACGAACTGCTGCAAAGCGGCAGTATAGGCTTGTTTATGCTGTTTTGGGGTGTTCTGATGGTTGTGCTGGTTTCGCCGGTGCTTACGTGGTTTTTCGGAAAAAGGTGGTACTGCTCTTGGGTATGCGGCTGCGGCGGCCTGGCCGAAACCGCCGGCGACCCGTTTCGGCAGCTGTCTTCCAAAACGGTGCGGGCATGGAATGCCGAGCGCCTGCTTATTTACTCCATTCTTGGTTTTGCGCTGCTCATGACCGCATTGGTGCTTTATACCTGGTTTACCGGTAATGCGCAGGTGTGGTTTTTAAACAGCTACCAACTGCGCGAGTGGTACGGTTTTCTCATCGGGGCAGCATTTTCGGGCGTTATCGGGGTGGGGTTTTACCCAATTTTGGGCAGTCGCGTGTGGTGTCGTTTCGGGTGTCCTATGGCCGCCATTCTGGGCATTCAGCAAAGGTTTTTTTCGCGTTTTCGCATTACCACCAACGGTGGGCAGTGTATTTCTTGCGGCAACTGCACCGCCTACTGCGAAATGGGCATTGACGTTCGCTCGTATGCACAGCGCGGGCAAAACGTGGTGCGCGCCTCGTGCGTGGGCTGCGGCATTTGCGCGGCCGTATGTCCGCGTGGTGTGCTCAAGCTGGAAAACGGCCCCACAAAAAACCGTTCTGCCCTTCAAGTGCGGCAAGATGGCGTATGGATAACCGAAGAAAACCTGTTTTAACCCGAAAAACAAAGTTTGCCCGATGAAAACCGCCGTGCTCATACCTGCCCTTAACGAAGCCGGAAACATTGCCCGCGTTATTGCCGATATACCGCCCCACGTAGAGGCTCTTGTAGTGGTTATAGATAACGGCTCTTCCGATGCCACCCCGCAAACTGCCCGAAATGCCGGCGCCACTGTGCTGCACGAACCGTTGCGGGGCTACGGCCGTGCCTGCCTCAAAGGAATAAATTACCTGCAACAACTGCCGCCCGGCCAACAACCCGATGTGGTGGTTTTTATAGACGGCGATTACAGCGATTACCCCGCCGAAATGCCCCTGCTGCTGCAACCCATTTTGCTGGGGCAGGCCGAACTGGTAGTTGGCTCGCGCGTGTTGGGAAAACGCCAAAAAGGAGCGCTAACCCCGCAGCAACGCTTTGGCAACTGGCTGGCTACCCAAATTTTGCGCACCCTATACGGCGCGGTTTATACCGACCTTGGCCCCTTTAGGGCAATACGCTGGCAAACCCTGCAAAGCCTGAACATGCAAGACCTTAACTTTGGCTGGACCGTAGAAATGCAGCTCAAGGCCGCCAAAGCCAAGGTAAAATCCATAGAAGTGCCTGTTAGCTACCGCCCAAGGTCGTGGGGCAGGTCTAAAGTAAGCGGTACGGTAAAAGGCTCTTTTATGGCAGGGTATATTATTTTGAAAACCCTTTTTAAACACCGCTAATAGTGGCGTTGTTTCCAACAAGTTGCGCCGGTGTTTTGTTACAACACAGGCAACCATTACAACCATTGCAAACTACACTACATGACCCGGCTGCTTATTTTTGATCTCGACGGCGTACTGCTCAATACCGAGCAGTTATATATGGAAATGAACTTCGGGTATTTTGCCCGCCTGGGGTTTTCGGTAACAACAGAGCAATATCATACCTTTATAGGCACCTCGGCTACCAACATGTGGCAGTACCTCAAAAACAATTACCGCCTGCCCTACTCCGTACCCCAACTGGTAGCTGCCGAAAAAGAACTGAAATACCAAACCCTGCAACAAGCCACCCTCACGCCTACCGAGGGTATTGTGTTGCTGCTGGAACAGGCTGCCGCCGCCGGTATTCCTATGGCCATTGCTTCATCGGGTATGCGCAAAAACATTGACCTTATTCTGGAAAAGCTGCAACTGTCGCACTTTTTCGAACATATTGTAAGCGGCGAACAGGTGGAAAGAGGAAAACCACAACCCGATATTTTTTTAAAAGCAGCAGCCTGTTTTGGCATTGCCCCGCAACATTGCACCGTTATTGAAGACTCCGAAAACGGGGTAAAAGCGGCAAAGGCTGCCGGTATGTTTTGCATAGGGTACAGCAACCCGGGTTCGGGCAACCAAAACCTGCAATTGGCCGATCTGACAATTAACTCGTTTCTGGAGCCGCAATTGTACGCAGTTTTGGGGTTAGACAGATGTGGGTAAAACAATTCAATGTAACTCCAAACTACTAAGCCTATTTTGAAACCTTTGCGATATTTGCGGTAAAAATATGAACCGCTAAGTACGCAAGGTGAAGACGCAAAGAACGCTAATATTGTAAACTAAAACCTATTGCAACACCTACCACTCAACCCCTTTGCGGTCTTTGCGAAACCCTTTGCGTACCTTGCGGTAAAAATATGAACCGCTAAGTACGCAAGGTGAAGACGCAAAGAACGCTAATATTGTAAACTAAAACCTATTGCAACACCTACCACTCAACCCCTTTGCGGTCTTTGCGAAACCCTTTGCGTACCTTGCGGTAAAAATATGAACCGCTAAGTACGCAAGGTGAAGACGCAAAGAACGCTAATATTGTAAACTAAAACCTATTGCAACACCTACCAACTAAACACTTTGCTGTCTTTGAGAAACCCTTTGCGTACCTTGCGGTAAAATAAAAAACAAAAACATGAATGAGAACGAATTATCAAAAATGGTTTTTGATGCAGCCTTAAAAGTGCATCTTAACTTAGGTCCGGGGCTTTTGGAAAACGCCTATGAGGAATGTTTGTTTTATGAACTCAATAAAACAGGCTTGCTTGTACAAAGGCAGAAAGCGCTTCCGTTGATTTATGAAGAAGTGCGGCTTGAAATTGGTTATCGGGTAGATATAATCATTGAGAACAAACTGATTATTGAGGTAAAAGCAGTTGACGCTTTAAACGACTTGCATTTAGCCCAACTACTTACTTACCTGAAATTATCAAACTGCAAACTCGGCTTATTGATAAACTTTAATGTAAAAATGATTAAAAACGGAATAAAACGAGTAGTGAATAACCTGTAGTGAATCTTGTGTAACTTGCAGTAAAATATTGAACCGCTATGAACGCTAATATTGTAAACAAAAACCCATTGCAACTCCTAACCAACTAAACACTTTGCTGTCTTTGCAAAACTCTTTGCGTACCTTGCGGTAAAAATATGAACCGCTATGAACGCAAAGCAAGACGCAAGGAACGCTAATATTGTAAACTAAAACCTATTGCAACACCAACCACTCAACCCCATTGCGGTCTTTGCGAAACTCTTTGCGTACCTTGCGGTAAAAATATGAACCGCTATGAACGCAAAGCAAGACACAAGGAACGCTAATATTGTAAACTAAAACCTATTGCAACACCAACCACTCAACCCCATTGCGGTCCTTGCGAAACTCTTTGCGTACCCTGCGGTAAAAATATGAACCACTAAAAACCCGTTAGTCTTTTATAGTTAAAACATGGATTTTTACTTCTGCCATGCTTGACCTCTTCTTTATAGCCGTTTATGCCCTTTGTCTGCTGCTGATATTGCTGTACTGCCTCACCGAAGTACACCTTGCAAGGCAGTATGCCCGTTTTAAACAAAACAACCCTGCCTCGGCTCCCGCATTGCCGCCCAACCTGCCACCAGAACAGTACCCCATGGTTACCGTGCAGTTGCCCGTTTACAACGAAATGTACGTGGCAGAACGCCTCATAGAGGCCGTAGCAGCCTTTGATTACCCCAAAAGCCGCTTTGAAATACATATTTTAGACGACAGCACCGACGAAACCACCGGTATTATTGCCCGAAAAACCGAGGATTGCCTTGCAAATGGACTGGCTGTACAACATATACGCCGCACTAACCGAACCGGTTATAAAGCCGGCGCTTTGCAGGAAGCCCTTCCGCTGGCACAAGGCAACCTGATTGCCATTTTTGATGCCGATTTTATACCGCCGCCCGATTTTTTGCGTAATACGGTTCCCTACTTTGAAAACCCGCACATTGGCATGGTGCAAACCCGATGGCAATTTGTAAACCGGCAGTACTCACTGCTTACACGCATACAGGCTTTTTTTATTGATGCTCATTTTACTGTAGAACAGGGTGGTCGCCACGCCGCGGGCTATTGCATAAATTTTAACGGAACCGCCGGCGTATGGCGCAAACAAGCCATAACCGATGGTGGCGGCTGGCAATACGATACCCTTACCGAAGACCTTGACCTTAGCTACCGCACCCAACTGGCCGGCTGGAAATTTATTTATGCCGATACCATTGCCTCGCCCTCTGAACTGCCGGCCGATATGCCATCATTTAAATCGCAACAATACCGCTGGATTAAAGGCGGCGCCGAAACTGCCGCCAAAAACCTGCCCGCCGTTTGGCGCTCTACCCTACCATTGCCCGCCAGATTACAGGCAACCGCGCATTTGCTAAGCGGCAGTGTTTACATGATAATACTGTTTTTTACCCTGTTAAGCGTACCGATGCTCCTGGCAAGTAAGCGGTTTGCAGCCTACCACTACAAAGGCTACGGCGCTGTATTTCTGCTAAGCAATCTGGCAATATTGTATGTACATTATGTATCGGCAAAATATACCGGCAGTTCGGGTAAAAATGCCTTAAAAAAGGTTGCACTCCTTATTTTCCCCTTTTTGGTTATTAGTCTGGGGCTTTCGTGGCATAATGCCTTGGCCGCCCTGCGCGGCTGGCAGGGTAAAAAAACGCCGTTTATTAGAACGCCAAAATTTAACCTTTCGGGCAGGCAAGGCACGTGGCATAACAAGCAATATGCTGCCACAAGCATAAATACAGGCATTCTGGCCGAAGGATTTATATCGGTATATTTCTTGCTGGCATTGGTTTATGGGGTTGAAGCGGGTTATTGGTTTATGCTGCCGGTACATTTACCCGCATTTTTGGGGTTTTTTACCGTTTTTCTGTATTCGGTTTTACATACAAAGGCTGCGCAAAAAGGTTAATACTGCCGGGTTAGGCATCGGAACTTGCCGGTAACCAGTTTAGAGTTATCGGGCATTTGAAGCAGTTCCTTTTTCTAATAAAACCAATTTCGGGCCGTAAACATAAAACTGCATTTAAAAAATTGTTTTCTTTACAGGCATATTACCTTGTTAATGCCCAAATTTCCTTTTTACCAACAGTTAGATTCTATGGATTGCGGCATAAGCTGCCTGCGCATGATTGCCAAATACTATGGCAAGCATTACTCTTTGCAGTTTTTGCGCCAACAAAGTTATATAGACCGCGAGGGCGCATCATTGCTGGGTATTAGCGATGCGGCAAACAGCATAGGGCTGCAAACTATGGGCGTGCAACTGTCTTTTGAGCAACTTTCCGAAGATGTTCCCCTGCCCTGCATTGTGCATTGGCAGCAGCGCCATTTTGTGGTAGTATATAAAATAACCGGCTCAAAAGTATATGTGGCCGACCCGGCCTTTGGCCGCACCGTGTACAAATGGCAGGATTTTATGAACGGCTGGATTGGACAACAACCCGACCCGCAACAACAAGGCGTAGCACTGCTGCTGGAACCCCTGCCCGAGTTTTACGAACACCCCGATGAACCCGAAAACGGCAGCGGTCTAAGGTTTTTAACGCCGTACATGGCAAAACACAAACGGCAGATTGCCCTGCTCCTATTGGCAATATTGGCCGGCGGTGCCATACAGTTTGCTTTTCCGTTTCTTACGCAACAACTTATTGACCGCGGAGTGGGCAAGCCCGATTTGCGCTTTATTTACCTCATTTTACTGGCACAGGTGATGCTTTTTGTGGGTAAAACCGCTATGGATTTTTTGCGAAGCCGCATTATACTGCACGTAGGAAGCCGCGTAAATATTGCCATTTTATCCGATTTTTTGTCGAAACTGATGCGACTGCCCATCGGGTTTTTTGATACCAAACTTACCGGCGATCTGCTTCAGCGCATAGGCGACCATCAGCGCATAGAAAACTTTCTTACCAATACCTCGCTCAATGTGTTGTTTTCTTTGCTTAACCTGCTGGTGTTTGGCGTGGTGCTGTTCCTATACAGCCTGCCCGTTTTTGCTGTGTTTATGGTAGGCAGCCTGTTGTATATTGGTTGGGTGAGCTTGTTTTTAGACCGTCGCCGCCAGTTAGATTACAAACGCTTTGATAAACTGACCGACCAACACAACAGCCTGCTGCAACTCATTTACGGAATGCAGGAAATTAAACTCAACAATTTTGAACAACAAAGCCGCCGGCAATGGGAAAACATACAAACCGACTTGTTTAAACTAAGTGTAAAAAGCCTTAGCCTGGAGCAATACCAGCAATTAGGCGCTTTGTTTTTTAATGAGTTTAAAAATATAGTTATTGTATTTCTGGCTGCCCAAGAGGTAGTAAACGGCAGCATGACATTGGGTATGATGCTGGCCGTTTCTTATATAGCCGGTCAACTAAACGGGCCTGTTGCCGAGTTGGCGCGCTTTCTGCAAGCGGCACAAGATGCCGGCATCAGTATAGAACGGCTGAACGAAATTCACAGAAAAACCGATGAAGAAACACCGCAAATGCACCATGCTGCCACTTTGCCCGATGATAAAACCCTGCATCTGCAAAACATATCGTTCAGGTATGGCGGACCGCGGTCAGATAATGCCCTCGACAATATTACCCTGTCTATACCGCAGGGCAAACTAACCGCCATTGTAGGCACCAGTGGAAGCGGTAAAACCACTTTGGTAAAACTGCTGCTGCAGTTTTACCAGCCGCAAGAGGGCAACATAACCCTTGGCAACCTGCCCCTTTCTGATATTAACCACCAAACCTGGCGGCAACATTGTGGCGTGGTAATGCAAGACGGTTACATTTTTTCCGATACCATTGCCCGAAACATTGCCATGTCCGATACCAATATTGACCAGGCCAAAATCTGGCAGGCGCTGCAAACCGCCAACCTGCACGAGTTTGCCGAAAGCCTGCCTCTGGGCATAAACACCAAAATAGGGCAGGAAGGAATTGGCCTGAGCGGTGGACAAAAACAGCGCATTTTAATTGCACGTGCAGTATATAAAAACCCCGATTTTTTGTTTTTTGACGAGGCAACCAACGCCTTAGATGCCGAAAACGAGCGCATTATTATGAACAACCTGCAAACAGTATTTGAAGGTAAAACAGTAGTGGTGGTGGCGCACCGCCTTAGCACCGTACAAAACGCCCACCAAATAGTGGTATTGCAAAAAGGCAACCTGATAGAGTGCGGCAATCACCGGCAGCTTACCGATTTGAAAGGCACTTACTACCACCTGGTGCGCAACCAACTGGAAATGGGTACTTAAATTATTGCCCGTTTTAAAAATGTGGTTTAGCAAAATATTGTACCTTTGCAGGCTGTAACAACAGTATGTATCATTTACACAGTTAACCAAAAACACACATTAACCATGAAATTTAAAGATATTGTGGCAATAAGCGGGCTTCCGGGATTGTATGAAATGATTTCGGCAAAACCCGGCGGAGCCACTTTGCGCGGTTTGCAGGATGGTAAAGTTCAGTTTGTTTCTAACCGCATTCATACCTTTTCGCCTTTGGATAAAATTTCAATGTACACCGTTGATACCGACAGCGAACCGCTGGGCAATATTATTCAAAACATACAAAAGTTTGAAAAAGAGCAAAACGGAACCCTCCCACAGGCAAAAGACAAACCCGAAAACCTGCGCAGTTTCATTAAAACCGTTTTACCCAATTACGATGAAAGCAGGGTATATGTGAGCGATATACAGAAACTTATTAAGTGGTACAGCCTGCTTAAAACCGTTGAAGAACTGGAGTTTGAACCCGAAACACCTGCCGAAACCAAAACGGCTGAAACGGCTGATACCGATAGCGCCGAAACAGCCGAATAAACACACTTTTTTTGCGTGTTAAAACATGAAAAACGAAACAGCAAGTGTACCCAAGGCAAACATAACGAGAAAAATGGGGTAACAAAAAATTACAAACAAAAACGATTTAAAGAGTGTTTTGAACCAGTTTTGCCCATAAACCCGTTTCATAGCCAAAATAAGGTAAATTAGCAATGTAATTACCACAAAAGGGGCAAGCCCCGAAATGTTATGCCCCCACGTAAGCATATACACTGCCAGTATAATATAGGCAAAGGTGTGGTAGTGCAGAAAAAAGGTAAGATGCTCTATGAAGTACCGCTTGCGGCGAATATAGAGAAGTTTAAACACCAGAGCAAGCAAGGGCATCATCAGCAGCATGGTAATAGGTAAAGACCCTACGCAATACTGCAGGTAATCATCGGCATTGCCTTTTATAATTTTAATAGATTGCCGGGCAATGCGAGCCACAATCGGGTTTTGGAAAATACTATTATCAGCCTTTAAACTGTCTAATGCCTGTTCGGTATCGTATTTGTCCACGAAGTATTTAACCCGTTTCCACGACACAGGTTGATTTTTTATAAAAACTATTGCCGTATCGGTTGGTAATACAAAGTTATTTCCGGCGGCTTTTTTAAGGCTGTCCTGCAGGTTTATTACCTGCCCCGTTTCATCTACCACCAAACTGTCCATGGCCGGTATGTTCAGATGACCTTTCTCCAGGTTTACCGCTGTATTGAGTTTTGCCGAAAATATGGCAAAGTAAATAATGCTGATGAGGAAATAAATTCTTACCGGCAGCATATAAGAGGCTATTTTACCCCTGCTGTATTCATTGGTAAGCCAACCCGGCCAAAACAGCCCTTTTAAGGTGCGAAACAGTTTGGAGTCAATGGCAACGTAGTTATTAGCCAAATCCGATAAAAACCTGCCTACCGATACTATTTGCTGACTGTTTTCCTGTCCGCAGCGGGGGCAATATTCATCGGGTTGACCTTCTGCAAATTCGTAGTTGCAGTTAAAGCAGGTTTTACTTTTCCGGGTATTATTTGCTGCCATAATTGAGTTGGGTATGTTATGTTTTAAGATGGGTAAAAATACAAAATTACCCCAAAAATTCCTGTTTGGGCATACCCGGGGTTGTTGCACTTTGCGTTTCCGGGCAGGTTATTTCTTTATTACATCGGGCACGCCAAACATGGTGTTTACCATACTCAGCAAAATGCCGAACAACATGGCCCAAACCAACCCATCTACATGAAATCCATCTAAAAGCCAGCTTGCCAACATAACCATTAACCCGTTGAGTATAAGCAAAAACAACCCGAAGGTAAGAATGGTAATGGGCAGGGTAAGCATACTAAGTATGGGTTTTACAAAATAATTAACCACTCCAAGCACCAAACCAAATAAAACGGCAGAAATAAAACCATTTACATGCACGCCCGGCAGCAGTTTTGCCAGCACATAAACTACCAAGCCGTTTACCAACAACGAAATAACAAACTGTTTCATTTTATAGGAAAATTTTGCTTTAAATTAGTCTGAAATTTTGATAGTGTCTTACATGGCAACTAAAATTACCGCAAAAAAGTTCCAAAATAAATGCAATAAAAAAAGCAACCGCTTAGAGTTACTGTTTCGCTCTAAGTGGCTGCCTTTTTAAGCGGCGGCATATAGCATACCGTAAGGGTTATTCTACTGCCAGTTTACCACGGGCAATGGCATTGCCGTTTGTGTTGTACAGGGTGTAAACGTATATACCTTTGGGCAGTTGGCTTATGTCTATGGTGGCATTGCCGTTAAGCTGGCTCCACACGGCGGTTTTTTGCCCCAGCGTGTTGTATAGGGCAATTGAATACGCGCCGGTTGTGTTTTGGGGCTTTATGTTTAGCGTATTTACCGCCGGATTTGGGTAAACCGAAAAACGTTCGGAATCGGTGGGCTCGTTTATATCTGAGCAAAAGTCAACCGTAACCTCTTTGGTAATGGTTGCCGAAGTGCCATCGGCGCTAAGGGCGGTAAGCGATACGGTGTAGGTGCCCGGTTCAGTAAAGGTAAATACGGGGTTAGTGGCTGTACTTACCTCGCCGTTGCCAAAGTTCCAGTTATAACCAATGGCATTGGCGCTGGCATTGGTAAAAGATGCGGTTAAGCAGTTTACGGTATAGTTAAATTCGGCTTGCAGGGGGCCGGGTTGCGCCATAAATTCAACAGATGCGGGACTGGAGCCGCCGGTTAACGGGTTAGCCACCATACTAACCGAAGCTGCCGGGTAGCCCTGGTTTTTGGCAATAAACCGGTAAGAATTGGTAACAATGGTGCTGTCTAAAAAGCCAAAATCAATAGGCAGTTCAACGCCCAACAGGGCAGCTAATGCATCGGGGTCAATGGGTATAAATGCGCCAAACACCAGCAGCCCCAATTCGGCACCAACAGTATTGGTTTCGTTATAGCGTAACACTTCAAAATTATAATCGGGCAGTTGCAGGGTGCCAAAAGCATCTACATTAATTACCTTGTCAATATTAAAACGCAGGGCAATGGGGGTGCCGTTAAAATCTATTTCCAAAACATATCCGCCCGAGTTGGTAATTACATCGCCGTAGTTGGCGGGGGTTAAGTACAAGTCGTTGGGGTTGGCCTGTATGCTGGTAGCGCCAAGGTCTAAAATGCCGGGTACAGAAATATTAACATTAAAGCCGTCAATGTATATCTTGCCCTGTGCGTTTTTTGCATAGTAAGCCACTGCATTGGGTATATTGTCTATGGGCAGAAAATCGCCCAAAGAAACACCCAGCAGTGAATTAACCGGCCCTGTACGCGCCATATTGGCCATCGGAAAATCGCCCGAACCCTCCAGCCCGTCGGGGTCGGTAAAAGCGGCCAGGGTAAAACTGCCGGGCACCAGCGAGGTAAAATCCCATGTTTGCGCCGTTGCCGATGCCGCACCTACATCAATAGCCGGTGTGTTGGTAATGCCCACTGCCTTTTGGGTGCCCACAGATGGCAAATCGCTGCCCGTAATGCTTACCTGTGCCAGCAGCAAATTACTGGCCGGTATGGCCAGCCACAACAACATTAATACAAAGTAAACTTTCTTCATAAAATACGAGTTGAACAGATGTGTAATAAACACGAAAGGTACGCACTTTTTGTATTGCCCGGCCTTGTTTGCCATTTTTTTTACACAATTATAGCCAACCAAACGGGCTATATGCTCCAAATTGCCCCGCAGGCAATTTTGTAATTGCTTGTAAATGTGAAATTATACCTACATTTGCTGTATTAACCGCCGCAAACCAAAAAGTAAATTATGTCAGACCGAATTGATACCGCCCTTACCCGAATGCTCAACATTCGGTACCCCATTATTATGGCGCCCATGTTTTTGGTATCTAATGCCAGAATGACCATTGCTGCCATTAAAAGCGGCATTACAGGCGCCATACCGGCCCTCAACTACCGCACCGATAAAGAGTTTAGGGCTGCTTTACAGGAAATTAAAAATGCCGGCGGCGGGCCGTTTGGCATTAACCTCATTGTTAATAAATCTAACCTGAAACTGGAGGAACAACTCAAAACCTGCCTCGATTTTCATGTTGATTACATTATTACCTCTCTTGGCAGCCCCGAAAAAGTAGTGCAGGCCTGTAAAAAAGAGGGCATTCTGGTTTTTTGCGATGTAATTGATGCCTATCATGCCAAAAAAGTAGAAGATATGGGTTGTGATGCCCTTATTGCGGTTAATGCCGAAGCAGGCGGACATGCGGGCCATATACCTGCCAATGAACTGGTTCCCATGCTGGTTAGCAGCAGCAGGTTACCGGTTATTTCGGCCGGCGGCGTAGGCACCGGACAGGGGTTGCTTGATAAACTGAACTTAGGTGCCTGCGGGGTTTCTATGGGTAGCATTTTTATTGCCACCCCCGAAGCCGATGTGTCTGACGATTATAAAAATGCCATTGTGCAATACGGCGCCAAAGATATTGTTATGACCACTAAAATATCGGGCACACCCTGTACGGTTATCAACACGCCTTATGTGCAACAAATAGGCACCAAACAAAACTGGCTGGAGTCTATGCTTAACCGAAACCGCCGGCTAAAGAAATATGCCAAACTGCTTACCTTCTACAAAGGCATGAAAGCGCTTGAAAAAGCTGCTTTTGGTGCTACTTATGAAACAGTATGGTGCGCCGGACCTTCTATAGAGTATGTTCATGCCATACGGCCGGTAGAAGAAATTGTGCAAACGCTGGTTGCAGAATACGAAACTGCCCTGCAAAACCAGTCGGTTGCTGGGTAAGCAAAGCAACTTAAAAAGAACTCCACCAATACCTCTGCAACATTAATTGCCCATGCTTAGCCGCACAGAGCCGTGTTAGCAAAGGCGGTTATTCTGTGTCTTCTTCTTTGTTTTTACCGGAATTGGTGTAGAGTTTGTCTTTTGCCACCACCTCAACGTTCATGCTGTCTTCTAATTTTTTGTTTACCACGCGGTAAGGGGCTGTAACCACTTCTTCGCCAGCCTGCAACCCTTCGACAATTTCAATATAGGTATTGTCTTGCACGCCGGGTTTTACCTTGCGGCTAAACACTTTGCCGTCTTTATGTATAAAAACCAGCTCCTCCAACTCGTTTGAGCCAATTTCGGTACTTTTGCTTTTTTTGAGCGAGTCGGGTATTTCTCTTACGGTAACGGCCTGTATGGGCACGGTTACTATATGTTCAACCCGTTTGGTTTGTATATCAACCGATGCCGACATGCCCGGTCGGAAAGGTATTTTGTATGCCTTAAACAATTCGCGATAAGTATCGGGCAACAGCCGTATTTTTACCGTAAAGTTGGTAATCTGGTCGCCCGAAAGCTGGTTTACGCTGTTGGCGCTGCTGGCTATATGGGTTACAATGCCGGTGAATTTGTGGTCGGGGTAGGCGTCTATTTCCACTTGGGCCGTATCGCCAGCCGAAACCCGTATAATGTCGTTTTCGCTTACATCTACGCGCACTTCTATATTGCTGAAATTGGCAATTTTCATAATTTCAGTTCCGGAAAACTGCGAGGTTCCTACCACGCGCTCCCCTTGTTTAATGTTCAGTTTAGAAACCACGCCGCTGATGGGGGCATATACATTGGTGCGTTTCAGGTTGTCTTTGGCTTCTTTGAGCGATGCCTGCGCACTTTGCACATTGTAGCCGGCGCCTTCAATGCTTTTAGACAAGGCCTGCATTTGCGCCTCAAGGTTTTTTACGGCGGTTTCGGCAGTTTCAAGGTCGGCTTTTGATATTACCTCGTCGTTAAACAGTTGCTTGTTGCGGTTCAGGGTTTTTCGGGCAGCATCTAACTGCACCTGCAATTGGGTGAGTTGCGCCTGTGCATTGGAAGTGCTGGATTTAGATACGTTTACCGCCGCATCGGCACGGTCAACCATAGAAACATAGGTATCGGGATTTATTTTGGCCAACAGTGCACCGGCTTTCACCTCCTGCCCTTCCTCTACCAGCAGTTGCACCACCTCACCCGATACATCGGGGGTAATAGATACTTCCACTTCGGGATATACCTTGCCATTGGCCGATACCGTTTCAATAATGGTGCGCTTTTCCGATTTTTCTGTTGCTACCTTGGTGTATTGCGGTTTGCCTATCCAGCCTTTTTGTTTTCCTATGACAACGCCAATAATTGCCACTACTGCTATTGCTGCCAATATGTAAAGCAGGCGGTTGTTTTTTTTCTTTTTCTGTTGTGCCATTGTTTGTTGTTTGTGAACTTTAGCTTGTTGCCGGCAATGGCATTGCCGTCTTTTTAGTATTTGTTGTTTTTCTTGCGGGTAAATTACTGAAAACTGCTCTTTTTTTGTTGCCGGGCATAACTATTACTTCGGCTTGCCCGTTGCCGCCATGCGTTGCAGTTTTTCGGCGTGTACCTGCCCCCAGTTGTAAATGGCCTCAATAACTGGTTGCAAAGAGCGGCCGCAATCGGTAAGGGTGTATTCTACCGTGGGCGGCACCGTGGCATAGGCTTTTCGGGAAATTATTTCGTGCTGCTCCAGCAGTTTCAGTTCTTTTACCAACATTCGTGCCGTTATGCCGCTTACATCGCGCTCTAATTCTTTAAACCGCAATGTGCCGTTTTTCATAAGACTGTATATAATGGCAAATTTCCACTTGCCTTCCAATATGTCTAAGGTTTGCCTGAAGGGGCAGTTTACATATTTTTTTGAAGAAATTGTTTTCATAAAGGCCTTGTTTTTAACAATGGTTACACATTGTATATTGATATACATTGGTGTAACTACTTGCAAAAGTATAGCATTACCGGTATTTTTGCAACGGCATTAGCAAAAAAACATCAACAATTGTAACCAAACCTGTCAATCATTGTTTAAACATTAGAAACACACTGCTATGAACCGCAAAGAATTTTTAAAAAAGGGGTTGCTGGGTACGGGCATATTTGCGGCAAGCGCCGCCCTTGGCAATGTAGTACGCAACAATATTGATGAGTTGGCGCCGCTCAACATCATCGGGTTCAATCATATTCCCAATACAAAATCTGTACTTATGGAAAACATGGTTCTTCACAAGGCCGCCAGTCGCGGCCATGCCAACCACGGCTGGCTCAACTCTTACCACTCTTTTAGTTTTGCCAATTACTACAACCCCGAACGTATGCACTTTGGTGTGCTTCGGGTATTAAATGATGATACGGTGGCGCCGGCTATGGGCTTTGGCACCCATCCGCACGATAATATGGAAATCATCAGCATTCCGCTGCAGGGCGATTTGCAGCATAAAGACAGCATGGGCAATGTGCAGGTAATTAAACACGGCGATATACAGGTTATGAGCGCCGGAAAGGGTATTTACCACAGCGAGTTTAACAAAAACGCCGATGCTGATGTGAAATTTCTGCAAATATGGGTATTCCCGAATAAAAGAAACGTAACGCCCCGATATGACCAAATTACCCTGAACCTTGCCGACCGCAAAAACAAGCTGCAACAGATTGTATCGCCCAACCCAAATGATGCAGGCGTGTGGATTCACCAAAACGCATGGTTTCATTTGGGCAATTTTGATGAGGGTAACAACAGCACCTACCGCGTTAAAGCTACCGGAAACGGCGTGTATGCTTTTGTTATAAAGGGCAGCTTTGAAGTAAACGGTCAACCGCTGCAAACCCGCGACGGGCTTGGCATTTGGGATACCCCCGAACTTGCCATACGAGCTACCGCCGCCAATTCCGAAATTTTACTGATGGATGTGCCTATGAGTGTTTAACCTTTTTGTATTTTGCAAAAAAATACGCTCAAATGCAGGTACTATGGGTAAATACGGGCAAAAGCCGGCAGGTAACCTGGGAGGGACAAATGGTAACTACCGGTATTTTTAAAGAACCGGCTGCCGGCGTTCATAAAATTACCTTTACCGGCATTGTTGGCGATGAGCAGGCCGATTTACACAACCACGGCGGCACAGATAAAGCTGTGTATGCCTATGAGTTGTCTTATTACGAACACTGGAAACAAGTTTTGCAACGCCCCGCCTGGCCGGGCGGACTTTTTGGCGAAAACCTTACCACCACCGGCCTGCCCGACGACGAGGTTATGATGGGCGATATTTATCGGACAGGCAGCGCCATATTGCAAGCAGTTCAGCCCCGCATTCCGTGCTTTAAACTGAACATACGGTTTAACCTGCCCAACATGGTTGATCTTTTTTATGAACAACAACGGCATGGCACCTATTTCAGGGTGTTGCAGGAGGGCGTTGTAGAAGCCGGGGATGCCATTGAACTGCTGGAGCGCCCGCAAAACAGCATTAGCATAAGCCGCGTGGCACATTGTTTTGTTACAAAAGGGCAAGACAAAGCGTTGCTGCACCAGATTTTGCAAATAACTGTTTTGCCGCAGCGGCTGCGGCAGGTGTTTACCCGCTTTGCCCAGGAGCCATAACACCGGTTATTGCCATTTTCGCCCTTGGTTAATGGCGTTTTTTTTGCGGAAAGCTGTTTCCAGATCAATGTTAAAATAGTTTGCCAAATCCAGCAGGTAGTTCAGCACATCGGCAAACTCTTCTTCCAAATAAAAACTGTCGGGTTGGTTCTTGCCCGGCTCGTCGTATAGGCGGGTTTGTTTGCGTATTGCTTTTGCCAACTCGCCTACCTCTTCGGTAAAGAGTAAAAAAATTTCGAGGTGGTTGTTTTTATCCCACCCTTGCTCGGCGCACAGTTCTTTAATGTATTGCTGCATATGGGCAAGTGTGGGTTGTGGGGGTAAATTTGGCATAATACGGGTAAAAATTAAATGGCAAAAGCCGAAAAATACAAAAAAAACCGATGCTACGCCTTATACGGCCGGCATCGGTTTTTTTACCAATTTCTATTCCGAAGCAACCCGGTTTACCAAAGGAGTGGGTTATTGCATTTTTTTGCGGTTTCGTTCGGTTTGGGTAAACTGTTGTATTCTTCTTTGCAGTTCGCCGGTTTTGCGGTGGTGTTCCAGCATTTTTCGAATTTCGGTGGTAGTATAGGCGTTTTGGTTTTTGGCATTAACCACCGTAGGTGCGGGTGAGGCATCGCCTTTGCGGGGAGTGCGGTTGGGGCGTATGCTTTGGTTGTAGTTAGAGCGTTTGCCGTTGGGGTCGTCAACAACGCCGTTTTGCACGTACAGGGGGGCGTCATTGTCATCGGTAAAATAGAAATAGTTGTTACTTTCGTCGTACTCTTTCACATCATCATAACCATCGGCAATAAGCACAAAATAGTAGTTGCCGGTAAGGTTGGTGGGCACATTGTAATCCCACAAAAATCCTTCGCTGCCAAACTGGTCGGCCACGCTGGAACCGCCGGGCACGTCCACATTGTTCCACCAATTGCCCGATGAGCCGGGTCCCTGATCGAGGGGTCCGTTGTGCTGGGCATTGTCATATTCATCGGTATAATAGTCATAGAGCATAACCCCCCATTCGTTGGCATCGTAGGCATTATAGTAAATATACACAATGCTCCATCGTTCGTTGGCATAAATGGTTCGATCGCCAATATTATACACGTTGTAATAGATAGTTCTCGAAATGGGGTCAGCAGGGTCTTCATCATAGTCATACAAGTCCCATGCAATGAGGTCGGCGTTGTCTTGCACAATTACATCTTCATCCACCTGATTATCGCCATTGCTGTCGGGGTCAAAATTGCTTCGTTTGTTGTTGGCTACAAAAGCAGAGAAGCAAAAACTGCTCTGAAAGAAGTTGTAATCAACCCAAATATAACCGTCGTTGCCCCATTGCGGACCCCAAGAGTTTACCACTTTAAAGGCGCCGTTGGGTCCTTTGTTATCGTCGTAGCCGGCCACGGCCACGGCGTGGTAGGCATGTTGTCCGGTATAGCCGTAGGTATCGGAGGTAAGTACGCCGGTACTGTTCCATTGCAGGAAGTTGTCGCCCACGCGCACGCCAATAGCTACGGGCCGCCCTTGCCCCAAGTACTCGCGAACGGAGTTAACCGTAGCATCAATTTTGCGGTAGTTGGTAATTTTAAAATTAGCGGCTTCATTGGTCCATGAACTAGGTGGCGAAGCGCTGCAATCTCCCAATCCGTTGTATGGCGCGGTAGCCAGGGTGGCAATACCGCGCGATTGCATAATATCAAAGGCAGCTTCAAAGGTAGTGCCGTTGCAGTTATCTCCTTTGTAGCCGGGGTCAACTGCCCAAAAAAGGTCTTTGGGGCTAAATTGTTTGGAGGCCTGTGCCAGTTGTGCGCTGGAGTAGTTGTTGTCTATGCCTTCAATGGTGGTTTTAAGGTTATACCCTACCGACCACCCGATGCAGGTTCCGTATTGCCCCTGGTCTCCTATGGGCGGAAATTTGGTGCTTAAGTCTATGGCAGAGGGTATTCCCGTACCTTCGTTGAGGTTGATGTCAGATTCTACCTGATCTAAGTTTTCATTGTCTTCCAACCAGCCCAGAGAGTCGAGCAGTTCCAGTACATTATTGGTAGTTTCTTCATCGCAGGAAGTAAAAAGCCCGGCAAAAGAAAATACAACCACCAATGGTAATAAGCGTAGTATTCGCAACTTTTTCATGGGGTTTTTTATTGGTTATGATAAAGGTAAAAAATGTTTAATAATTATTGTTATAAAAACGGAAAATAAGCGTTACCGATTTACCCGGTGTTTTGACGCACAATTTACGCAAAAGTTTACAAATAGCTGTTAAATTAATGACCCGATAAGTGTTTTTACCGCATTTTGCAGCAGATTTTGCTTGTTGCATTGCAGTCCGTTCATTTGCAATGCCTGCTGTATGGCGCCGGGCAGTTGCAGGCTGTTTTGTAATGCGGCATAGAATACGCCCTGTTGCATAAACCGTTGGGCAAGATACTCCTGCTCAGTTTGTCCGGGCGTGGGTATGAGTACGGCCTTTTTGCCCAAGGCCGCCAAATCCATAATGGTACTGTAGCCCGACCTTGCCACTACCACCTCTGCCTGCAACAGTAGTGAGTTAAGTTTTGGCGTGATGAGGTGGTCGTAAATTTGCCAGGTGCCGGTTTGCCGCATGGCGTTGGTTTCGGTAATACCTCTTGCCATTACCACCGGTTGGGTAAGTGCAGGCACCTGTTTAAGCAGCAGTTCTTCCAGTTGGGTGCGTTGCGGCTCGGGACCCGAAAGCACAATGGCTATCTTCGGGTTAATAAATTCGGGCGGCTTATAGGGTTGTATATCGGTGGTTTTCATTCGCGAAAGCGGGCCAATAAAGCGGTAAAACTGCCCGGGCAATGGCTTTTGGTGTGCCAGTTTTCCGCTCAGGTTATTGTGCGGGTGGTTAAAATCGGGTATCCAACAGGCGGTAAATCGATGTATGAACAGACGGTTAAGCCACAATATTACGGGCGATAAAAACGACAAAGCAGGCGGCGTTTGAATAAAAATCTGGTGCGTAATAAAAACCGAGGGTTTACCCCGAAGGCAACAACCATAACGGTTGTCGGAAATAACGGCATGCGCCCCGCACTTTGCCGCCATTTGGTTAATTACCTCCTTCTCACGCGCAATTTGCCTCAGTATTTTAGGAATTTGCCTTGCCATAACCACCGGCATTTGTTGCCCCCGGGCAGGGTAAACAATATCATAGGAAGGCAGCGGCAGGGAGTCAAGTTGCGGAAACTCCTGTTGCAGCAAAGTTAGGGAGCGCCCGTCGCCGGCAAGCAAAACAGTGGCATTTTGCAACAGCAACTCATGAATAAGGGGTATGCAGCGCGTGGCATGACCCAAACCCCAATTGAGCGGCGCAACTATTATTACCGGTTTTTTGTTCAAGAATGGTGCAATAAAGATTTGATGTTGCCTGTTGTTTGCCTGTTGCAATTTTACAACGTAAATTTGCGTTTACAAGAGCAAAGGTAACTCTGCCGCTATTATTTTGACCGGGTTTAACCATAAAAAAATGAATAAAAACGCCCTGCGCCTGCCATTGCTTGTTGCGATTATCCTGTTGAGTTGCAGCAGTTGCGGCTCGTTAAAAAAAACAAAGTGCAAAGAATGCCCTGTGTTTTCTCAATATACTCACAACAATCCATATCAAAACCCTTTTGTTGTGCCGGGTCAACAAAACCCAATGCCCGGTACGCCATAATTTAAAACCAGAAAACAAGATACTACATGAAATCCATGAGAATTGTTGCCGCTGCCTTGCTTGTATGCATGCTGTTCAGCAACTGTGCAGCCATTAAAAATCGCCGGTGTGATTGCCCGAAATTTTCGCAGGCAGCACCTCCTACCGAACAGGTTGCAGAAACCGACTGCTGATTTTTGATTTTTTTATGGAATTTGTATCTGCAAAAAGATACAGCAGCCCGAAAAATGCTGTAATTTTGCTTTCGGCTTAACCCGTTCCTGTTTTTTTGCAGAGAGCGGTAAAGGTGTTTATTATTAACACAACAAAGAAAAACTATGCCAGTTACCACCACAGAAACCGGAGGCGCGGGCAACGGCGCCGAAGTATTAAAAGCCAAAGATTTTGCCACCGACCAGGAAGTGCGCTGGTGCCCGGGCTGCGGAGATTATTCCATACTTAAGCAAGTACAAACCGTTATTGCCGATTTGGGGCTGAAACGCGAAAACGTAGCCATTATATCGGGTATCGGTTGTTCGTCGCGTTTTCCGTACTATATGGAAACCTACGGTATGCACTCCATTCACGGTCGGGCTACCGCAGTAGCATCGGGGTTGCGCATTGCCAACCCGCAACTAAGCGTGTGGGTGGTTACCGGCGACGGCGACGGGCTGTCTATCGGGGGCAACCATTTGCTGCACATTTTGCGCCGCAACTTCAATCTCAATATCCTGTTGTTTAACAACCAAATTTACGGGCTTACCAAAGGGCAGTACTCACCCACTTCTGAGCAGCACAAAATTACCAAATCTACCCCGCTGGGGTCGGTAGATTACCCGGTAAATCCTGTAGCCTTTGCCCTTGGCGCCAATGCCACCTTTGTGGCCCGCGCCATGGACCGCGACCCCAAACAACTGCAGGAAATGGTGCGGCGCTCGTATAACCACCGCGGTGCATCTTTTCTGGAAATTTACCAAAATTGCAACATTTTTAACGACGGCGCCTTTGAGTTGTTTACCGAGTCAACCACCAAAAAAGACTCTACGCTATTTATGGATCACGATAAACCGCTTGTTTTTGGGCAAAACAACGATAAAGGCATTCTGTTAGACGGTTATTCGCCCCGCGTGGTAAGTCTGGCAAACGGCGAGTTTAGCACAAACGACCTTTGGATACACAACGAATATGATTTGGTAAAAGCCCAGATTTTATCACGCTTTTTCGACCTTCCGCAACAATTTGCCGAAGGCGGCACCTTCCTGCCGCGCCCGTTTGGGGTTTTTTACATAGAAGAAACACGCCCCGCTTACGAAGAACTCGTACATTACCAAATTCAACATGCCCTTGATGTAAAAGGTAAAGGCAATCTCGATGACCTGATTGCCGGCTCCGTAACCTGGGTGCATGAATAACACCGAAGCCCGGCTACACATAGCAGGCGCGGTTGCATTATATGTCTGCCAAACAGCTTTGTTGCCATTGCTGCAATGTATTGGCTGTTTGTTTTGCGTTGGTAAGGTATTTTTTAAATGCGCTGCTTATATTCTTCTGCCCCTAAAATATGCAAATTCCGTTCAGCTTTAAAAATATTACCTCGCTTATAGTAAACAAGCACATGGTGATACTGCGCTATGTGCTGATACTGGCTTGTATTGCCCTTATTTCTACCCTGCTTCCGAAAAACAATTTCAACTACGATTTTGAGTTGAATATGCCATGGAAGTATGATAACTTGTATGCTCCGTTTACCTTTACCATAGAAAAACTGCCCGATGAACTGCTGTCGGAACAGCAAAGCATGATAGACAGCATTGCGCCTTACTACAAACTGGAACCCAAGGTAAAAGAAAAAGTACTCGAAAAATTTACCGCCCAACTGCCCAAAGTAACCGATGGCAAAAGCGTTGGCACTTTTACCCGTAAAGATTCGGTACAGGTGGCCAAAACAGCGCAGCGGCTGCTCGATTCGCTCTACAAAAAAGGTATTGTGCTGTTAGATGAAGAGCATAAGCAAAACGGCAAACCGTCAGTAAACACCCTTAACCTGCTGGTAAACAATACTGTATCCATTTTACATACCGGCACCGATGTTTTTACCAACCTTACCGATGCCTGCCAGTATATTGACAACTATGTAAAAATACAATTGCCCGAAAGAAACCAAATAATGGTGGAGCCGTTGTGCAACAGCCTGCAACCCAACATTACCTTTGACCGAAAAACCACCCGGCAGGTTACCGAAGAAGAACTAAAAAAGGTATCGCGCTCAAAAGGCGTGGTGCAGCAAAACGAACTCATTATTGCACAGGGGGCATTGGTAAAAGAAGACCAATACAGCAAACTGCAATCGCTCAAACATGCCTATGAAACCCAAAACAATGCCCCCAACAATGCACAACTTATTAACAAGTATGCCATTAACATAGGGCATTTTATACTGGTGCTTATTACCATCACCCTATTTGTAGTGTTTTTGCAAATTTTTGAACCGCCCACCTTCTACAACTCCCGCAAACTCAGTTTCATTTTGTTGTTTATAGCCGTTTTTATTTACCTCATTCGTTTGGTGGTAGATTTGCGGCAAATTGGGCAAACCAATTTCAGCCTCTACATGGTTCCGTATTGCATTGTGCCAATTGTAATGCGCAATTTTTTTGGCAACCGCGCCGCCATGTACGTACACCTTATTATTGTGCTGCTGTCGGGGTTTATTGTGCCAATGGGGTTTGAGTTTTTGTTTTTGCACTTTATTGCAGGCATGGCCGCAATATTAGCCAATGAACGCGCCTACTACTGGTCAGATTTTTTTAAATCTACCGGCTTTATTTTTGTTACCTACTTAGGCGGGTTTGTGGGCATTTCACTCATACAAGAGGGGGCTTGGGCAAATATTCATTGGGTAAATCTTGGCTGGCTGGTGGTTAATACTTTTTTTTGCCTGTTGGCCTACCCGCTTATACCGGCTTTTGAAAAGTTGTTTGGTTTTGTTTCCAATATTACCCTTGCCGAATTAAGCGACCTTAACAAACCCATTTTGCGCCGCCTTGCCCGAAAAGCCCCCGGCACCTTTGCCCACTCGCTGCAAGTAGCCAACTTAGCCGAAGCCGCCTCTTCTGAAATTGGCGCCCGACCCCTGCTGGCAAAAGTTGGTGCACTCTATCACGATATTGGCAAAATACTGCGCCCCATCTACTTTACCGAAAACCAAACCACCGAAATTAACCCCCACGACGATATACCCTACATAGAAAGTGTGCGCATTATAAAAGAACACGTAACTCACGGCATTGAACTGGCAAAAAAAGAACGCCTGCCCAACGTAATTATAGACTTTATTCGCACCCACCACGGCACTACCCGAGTTGAGTACTTTTACCAAAACTACCTTAAAGAAAACCCCAGGCAGGAAGTAGATGAACCCTATTTCAGATACCCAGGCCCCCTGCCCTACTCTAAAGAAACCGCAGTGGTTATGATGGCCGACTCTGTAGAAGCCGCCTCGCGAAGTATGCAAACCCCAACCGATGAGCAAATAAACCAATTAGTTGATTATATCATTGACAGCAAAATACGCGACAACCAGTTTGTAAACTGCGACATTAGCTTCAAAGACATTTCAACCATTAAAAAAGTGTTTAAAAAACAACTGCGAAGCATATACCACATTCGCATCAGCTACCCCGAAATAACCGAACGGCAGGAAGTGTAGCCCCGCCTTTTTGCCTGCAACCACAATAAATAAGCAACAGCAAGAGCAGCAATCATCGGTTTTTTTGTGCTGCGCCGGTTAGTTGCGGGTATCTAACCCCCACATGAGTTTATTTCTGATGGTAGAAAAAAAATCATTGCCCGACAACCGGACTAACTGAAGCATAAACCGCTCTTTACTTACCTGTATCTGGTAATGGTGGTCAATGGTTTCGTAGCGCGAATCGAGAGTGCATAGGAAGGCATCGCCCCGCCCTTCCACTTTAAAAGAAATGGTTTTGTCATCGGGTATTACTATGGGGCGCACGTTTAGGTTGTGGGGGGCTACAGGTGTAATTATAAAGGTTTGCGAACTTGGGTAAACAATAGGGCCGCCGCAACTGAGCGAGTAAGCGGTTGAACCGGTTGGTGTTGAAACAATAATGCCATCGGCCCAATAAGAGTTCAGAAACTGTCCGTCAACATAGGTATGTACGGTAATCATGGCTGATGTATCGAGTTTGTGTATGGTAAACTCATTAAGGGCATAAGGGGCATCGGCAAACAGGGCCGGTCTATTGCTGTCTGCCCTAAGAATGGTTCGGCTGTCGAGGGTAAAGTTGCCGCTTTGCAGTGCGGTAAGCAGTTGGGTGGTAAACTCATCCTTATGTACATCGGTTAAAAAGCCAAGCCGGCCGCTGTTTATTCCCAAAACCGGTATGTTCAGGTCTTGTACCAGTGTAATGGTATTGAGCAGGGTGCCATCGCCACCAATGCTAAACAAAAAATCGGCTCTTCCGGCCAACGAGTCGTGGCTGTCAAAAGTGGGCATTGCCGTTTGGATTTCCTGCAATTGCTGTTGTAACTCACGATGCAGCAAATCGTACAGCAAACAGTCAATACCGCTTTTTTGCAACATGGCAACTACAGTTTGTACAAAAGGAATATCATCGGGTTTAAGCTGGCGGCTGTACAGGGCAATTCGCATAGGGTAAGTTCTGCTTTTAAAGAAACGCGGGAAGATGTCAAAAATAAAAAATCGCATAAAAACACCTTGTGCGTGGTATTTCTATGCGATTTTTTTTGAGAATTGCTCCTTAAGAAAGGAACCCAAAAACAAATTAATAAGTAACTACGGGCGGCAGGTCTTTTGCCTGTGCAATAAAACTTTCAACCTGGCTTAAAGATGGAACCTGGCGCACTAATTGTTTTTCGTTGTTTACTTCAATCATTTTGGCGTGCAGGTTTTCTGCTTTCCGGTTGCGCAGTTCTTTAACCGTATCTACGCCTGAAGCCTCCAACAGTTCTGAATATTGGCTCGAAATACCTTTAATGCGGAACAAATCGGCATGATTAACAAATTTGAGTATTTGCTTGGGGTTAATGCCGGTAGCTGTTGCAACCTCTTCCCTTCCTTTGGGAGTTGCCCCTCTTTCAAGCAATTGCTCTACGGTTTTAATGCCGGCGGCAACCATTTTTTCGGCTAATGCAGGGCCGATACCTTCTATTTCATCAATTTTGTAAGCCATTGTTTTTAATTTTTAGGTGTTAGAAAGAAATTTTGCTTTTAAAATTGGCACAAATATAATTGTCATTGTTTTGTTTTCCAAATTTTTTACCACTCCGCTGTAAATAGGGCATCATTTGATTTTTTCTTGTCTTAAAAGGCGCTTTAACCAATTTAGCCAAAAGGTTTTTCCCTACGCAACAGAACAGGTTTATACAGAGCAATGCGCTTATTTTTTGAGCAGCCTGCCCAGTTCAGAGTCAAGCTGTTCATAAGTAAGGTTCTCGGCAATTATGGTTCCGTTTTCGTCAATAAGAAACAGGGCGGGCAGGTATTCAATCTGATATTTGCCAAGCAGGTCAGATTCGGTACCTTTTACGTCAATTACCTGAAAAGGCCAGATTAACTTGTCTTCCTTAATGGCGGCTTTCCATCGCTCGGGGTTTTTGTCAAAAGCTACGCTGTAAATATCAAAGTTGCTGCCTTTGTATTTTTGGTAGATTTTGTTCAGTTCTTCGTGGTTTTCGCGGGCGGGGCCGCTCCAGGTTGCCCAAAGGTAAAGCAGCACTATTTTACCCTTTTGCCCCGACAAGGTTTGCTTACTATTGTTGGCGCCCAACAATGTTATTTCGGGTGCGGCACGGTTGAGCATGGTTTTTTTGAGCGGGGTAAATTCAAAAGAGCGCATCAATGCCATATCTCCGGCGGGTTCGTTGAGCGGTTTATAGGTATCGCCGTATTGGGTATTGGCATAGGCCACTACGGTTTCGGTTTCTTCGCGGGTTACCACCACACCGTTAAAGCCTTTTGTTTTGGCGGTTGCCAGCGCTTTATCGGCATCTTCCTGGCTGGTAAATTTGCCCAGTAATACGCGGGTTAGGCCGTTGCCGGTTTTCTCGGTGTCTAATGGACCAAGGTCAGCAATGGCGGTAAATTTTTTGGGGTCGTAAAATTT
Organism: Sphingobacteriales bacterium TSM_CSS; assembly: GCA_002212985.1. Lineage (GTDB taxonomy): Bacteria > Bacteroidota > Bacteroidia > Chitinophagales > UBA2359 > UBA2359. Next base: position 8,703 of record NBMY01000114.1, on the reverse strand, counting down.
AAACACTCCCACCTGAACTTTAAAATATTTGTGCAAAACACTGCTGGTAACGGTACCGGTGCCACCTTGTACGGGCGGTGTGGGTTGGGTTTGAGCGGGTTTGGCGGGGTTGCCCGATGCCGTAGCTGTGCCGGCACTGCCTTGTGTACCTGCGCCCGATGGCACTTTTTCAACATCTTTGCGCACAAAAGCATCTTTATAACCCCTCATACGCACATCTTCCAAAACGCGTTTGGCCTGTGCATCATCAAAAGTGCCCAGCAACACCCTGAACAGTTTTGCCGTTGCCTGCTGTGTTTCCAGTTTACCCAAATCTTCCAGGTTTTTGTAGTTGGCCAAGTTGGGGTTGGGCATGGCGCCAAGCTGAATTTTAAAAACCGTTTGTTCAACCGTAGCAGGTTGGTTGTTAACAGGCGGTTTGCCGCTGTCTGTTGGCGGCGGCGATACGGGCGGCTTAACCGGCGGATTTACCACTACCGGCGGCTCAACAGCAGGCGGCACTACCGGCGGCGGCGTGGTTTTGGGTTTCGGATTGCGCTTGTTTAATTCGCGCTCTATTTGTTCATAGGTGAGGTTAATACCAATAATAACCCCCTTTTCATCTAACAAAAACGAGGACGGAATGCTTTTTATATTGTACAGCATCCAGTAGTTTGAGTAGTACGAGTCGAGGTCAATTACGTGGTTGTTCCAGTCAAGATTATTTTCTTTAATGCGGTTTTCCCACTTGGTTTTATCGCTGTCAAAAGCTACACTATAGAGGGTAAAACTTCGGGCCTTGTCAAAGGTAAAGTCTTTATACTTGTTGTATAAACGCACATATTCGGGGTTTTTAATCACATTGCAGGCCACACACCAGGTTGACCAAAAATTTACCAATACCAGATTGCCCTGCAAGGAGGACAATTTCAAGGCTTTGCCATTTAACCCGTTCAGGTCTATTTCGGGTGCTTTTTCGCCAATAGATACGGTGGGAACTTTTGAATTGAGCGGCAACAGCACCAGCATGGCAAGTAAACAGAGGGAGAAAAACTGTTTCAGCATAAGCGCAGGTTTTAATTTTCTATGCAAGTTAATGCTTAATTTAATAACGCAAATTATTAACCCGATATTTTTTTGCATAAAAACTCTGGCGCTCGGTATAGAATGCAAATAAATGGCTTTTACCTTTACAAACCCAAATCTACAAATGCGGTTTACGGGGTTAGTTCAACCGGCGGTTGTTTTCATACATGGCAATAAATGCCTGGTCATAGCCTTTCAGTTTCACCTTTTGCAGGTGTTTTTGGGCTGCGCTTGCCGAGGTAAAATTGCCGCTGAGGTAGCGGTACCAGCCTTGTTCGTTTTTTTCAATGCTTACATTGTCAAAGGGGTGGTTGGTAAGGTTGGCGGTACGGCAGGCCATAAACTGAATTTTATAGGTTTTGCCCGTTGAGGTTGATGTGGCGTTTTCCGTTGACGGCTCAGATAGCGCTCCGGTTATTGGCGGTTCGGCACTTTTGAGCGTCGCAATAAGCGCGCGAGGTTGTTGCTTTTGCTGCCTGTTTTCCAATGCATTGCAGGCTAAGTTTTCCCATTCTTTGCCAAATACCTGTTTTACGGTGGTGTATTTTTCGGCGGCTATGCTGCCTTGCAACACCCTTCGGGCAAGCGCCAGAGCATCGGTAAGTTGTTTAAAGGGCGCTGGCGCCATTTGCAAGAGGTTCATCGTATCGGCACCAAATGCCGAAGCGGGCAGGGCATAGTAGGTATTTTTTATGCGTTTGTTTGCCACTTTAGTTTCCAGATATCGCCATACGGGCAGGTAGCGCATTTCGGAAACGGTGGTATGGCAGGTAAGTGTATCACGGGTAAGACGGGTTTGCAGCATTAACCCCACACTGGTGTTGGTGCTTATGGCATTGGAAATAAAATTGCCCAGCGAGTAAGCCACGGGCACTTGTTTTTGTGTGCCATCGGGGCGTTTGGCGGTAAGCATTTTTACCGGCTGCACCACATGCGGGTGCGCACCAATTACCAAATCAACTCCCAGATTGGCAGCGGTTTGCGCCCATTCGCGCTGGTAGGCGTTTTCGGTGTTTTTATATTCTTCGCCCCAGTGAAAAAAGGCAACAATAAGGTCGGCGGCCAGATTTTGGGCGGCAGCCACATCGGCGGCAATTTGTTTTCGGTCTATGCGGCTTACAATTACCGGCGGAGTGGTATTTATGCCGTTGGTATGGAAGGTATAGTTGAGCAGGGCTATGGTAAATCCGTTTTTTTCTATCAGCAGGGGGCAGTGTAGTTTTCTGTCCGATGAGTCTTTGAACGTGCCGGTTTGTAAAAAACCCAACCCGCGCACTACCTCAATGGTATGTAAAACCCCTTCAGGACCCGAATCGTTGGCATGGTTGTTTGCCGTTACCAAGGCATCAAAACCGGCATATTGCAGGGCATTGGCCATTACATCGGGTGTGCGAAACAGCGGAAAACCGGTATAGGGCGGCTTTCCGGGCAAGGTTAGTTCCAGATTGGCAATGGCCACATCAGCTTCTTCTATTACCGGTTTTATGTATTGGAAACAGGTATGGTAATCGTAAGTATCGGTTGCAGGGCGGTAGGCTGCGGTTAGCTGGGGTTTATTGTTCATTACATCGCCGGCAAATAACAGGGTTATGTTATCCTGCCCGGCCGCTGTTAAGCCGGCCAACAACCACCACACCACTGCCAACATTTTGAACATATACATACACTGCATTTTTGAGCATAAAACGCAGTATTAAGCAGAAAAAATGCCTGCTTAACACTGCTCTGCCATTTTGCTGTAAAGATATAGACTTTATTGTGACATTTCAAAACAATATGTTCATATTGTTTGCCGGCGTACCCTTACAACCCGATGTTGCTTATTTGTTTGGCACATGTGGGCGGTTATTGCATGGCTGTCATTACCTTGCAATCTTTAAAAATACCCGCACTGTTTTCTATTTCCAGCTGGTAGGCAAAGGTGTTTTTCGGCAGCCCCATGGCAGCAAGATTAATATCAATATTGTGGTTGCCGGCGGGCAACATACCTTTATCTATAACCACTGCTTTTTTGCCGGTAAGTTCCCAAAGCTCCAGTTTAACCTTTGAGGCGGCGCTCAGGCTAAAGGGTATGGTAGTGGCGTTGGTAAACGGGTTTGGGAAATTTTGCCCCAGTTGCAATTGTTTGGCGGTTTCTTTTTCAATATGCCCTATACCAACCGTGCCGCTGCCCTGCACAGTTACTTCCAAATAGGCATCGTAGCCACCCGTTGCAGTGTTGGGGGTTAAAGCGGCCAACTGGTATTCGTAGCCGTCAGAAAAAATATTGTCGGTATCGGGGGTTTTGGGGTCGGGCCCGTTGGTGTACAAAGCGGCATTGTCTGCATATACGGCGTTCACCGCATCGTGGTCAAATGTAAGTTGTGATATGGCCGCGTAGGCAGAACTTACATACACCTGAAAGTGTATGTGGCAAACCCTGCCCGGATACCAGCCCGGAAAAACGGTAAGAAAATCGGCCTCGCCGTTGGCGTTGGTCATTTGGTAACCCCGAAGGTAGGTTTGCCCTGTTTGGGTTCCGTATCCCGAATAATTTCCGTCTTTATCGCAATGCCAGATATTTACACGCACATTGGGCATGGGTTCGCAGTTGGCCGTGCCTTTAATTTTGAGTTTTAGGTTTAGGGGAGCGCCGCTGCGGTCTTCGCGCACATCTTGCCTGAAATAGAACGTATTCTCCGATAAATCCAGCGGAAAAGGGCCAGATGTTTCGGCAGGTATAAGTATGCAACTGTTTACCTCTTTGGCATTGGCTTTGTTAAGCGTTATTTCCGATGCGGGAATGCCAAGTCCTACGCCTGCAAGGCCAATGCGCTTTAAAAAATCTTTTCTTTTCATAGTTGAAGTTGGCTTATCTTTAATAGAATTTATTTTAATTTGTTTAGCTTAAAACAAGTACGCCTTCCGGACTTTAGTTGTAACATTGCCGAAACCATGTTTTGTTTTATTTACCCCCGAAAAATTATGGCACCACCAGTTTTCCGCCGGCTAACGGTTGCCCGTTTTTGCGGGTAAAACGATATAGATAAATACCCGAATTCAAAGTTATGAGTGGTATTACGGTAGTTCCCTGCCCTACAACGGCTGTGCGAACAGATTGCCCTAAGAGGTTATACAGTTCAAATAACAGGGGGTTGTTGCCGGTTTCGGTCTGTTGCACAAGGTACAAATTATGTTCGGCAACATAACATTTTACCGCAGGCAAATACGAATTTTGCGGCTCCGGCGGTGTATTAACCGTTGTTGGCATACACAGGGTATTGGCATTGCGGCAAATGGTATGGTAAACTGGCGGGGTGGGTATGGGTTGGTTATAATCAAAGTAGAGCCATGCGCGGTTGTTGAGTTGTTCGCCTTCGGCAATATCGGAGCGGGGGCGTATGCTGTATTGCACAAAACCCATGCTTTGCGGCAGGTTGGTGGTGCTATCGGGCAATTCAATATTGCTGAACACAAATTGCAGCACATTGCCGTTTAAAATTTGCAGCGTATAGGGGTGGCTGGCAAGTCCGGGTTGAAGGCTGTTAAAATCAAACTGCGCGATGTTAAGGGTATCGAGAATGGTAATGTTAAAGGCTGTATCGTTGCCGGTGTTTTGAAAATTAACCTGATAACAAATGGGGTTATCGGGTAAAATAAAATGTTCGTTGCCAACGCCGCGGGGCATGGCTTCCTTGTTGTTGGGGTCGTAAGAACCTACAATGGTCTGGCAATCGGTATCGGTATAAGGCGCTTCATCGGGCGGGGCGGTAGTAACCACAAATCCCATTGAAAATGGTTCGTTTCCGCACATTTCCACTATGGCTTGGGGGTCGCTTGCCCACGGGTCATCGGGGTTGCTGTTGGCGCTTACGCTCATACGCAGGGTGGCGCCGGTGGCGGCAAAGGTAAAATCCTGATTTTGTGCGGCATTGAGTTGCAGCGTTCCCAGGGCCGATAAAATGTCGTCTTCGTACACCCGGTAGGTGGTACTTTCGGGCATGTCGCCATCGAGGTTTTGGACGTTAAATTTAACCTCGCCGTCTTGGCAGGAGCCGGTTACCAGCAGTTGATAGCCACTTATGATATTGGTTACACAGTCCGGCACGGGTAAAATGGTAACCGTTGCACAGGCGGCGCTGCCCAGTGGGGCATTGCAATCTACGGCTACGCGCAGGGTAAGGCTGCCACATTGCCCCACATTTACCGAGCCTATGTTAAACAACAGGGTATCGGCGCTCACTTCATAAGGCAGGCTTCCCCACACAGGAAGCAGGGTATTGGGCAGGCGCAGGGCAATTACGGCATCGGGAGCAACTTGTGTGCCCCGGTTGCACCAGTTAATGTTGTAATCGGCTTCAAAGCATCGGCGCAGCAGTGGCACAGCCATTTCTACGGTAAGCAGGGGGCAGGTTGCGGCAGGTTGCAGAGCAAAGTTGGCGGTAAAACTGTCATCGGAGTTATTGGCATCAAAGGTATAAGTTGGAGAACAAACCACCTGCCACAAGGTGTTGGGCGGCAGGCAGGCAATGGTATAAGTTCCGGTATCGGCGCTTAATGAAAAAAAGCCCTGTTGGTTGGTTACGGCATATTGCTGTCCGTTGTTGGCAGTGATAATACACTGTTGCAGGGGTGGTTCGCCTGCATCTTGCAAACAGTTGCCGTTTTGGTCGTACCATGCAAAACCGCTAACAGTTACCTGTTGCAGGCACCAGAAACTACCGGGGTTTGTTTCGAGCAGGGGGCAAAAATTAAACTGCGGAACCGGCGGCAAAAAACCCGGGTTGGGGCATACAATAAGGTGTTCCAACAGGGGCAGGTTGGTAAAATTGGGAATAAAGCCTCCCAGCAGGTTGTGGTGCAGCCGCAGATTGTTTAGCTGGGGTATGCCCGAAAAATCGGGTATTTGGCCGGAAAGCAGGTTGCGCTCCAGATTCAGGTCTTCCAAGTTGGGCATACCCGAAAAATCGGGTATTTGGCCGGAAAAGTCGTTGTCGCTCAGGTTGAGGTTTTCGAGGTTGGGCAATTCAAAATCGGGAATATTTCCCGAAATATGGTTTTGGCTCAAATCGAGCATATTCAAATTGGCAAGATTGTTGAAAACGGGCAACAGGCTGCTTATATTTCCGCCCGATATACGCAACACCTGCAGGTTGGGCAGGTTAAGGTTGGGTATGGTTCCTGCCACATTGTTGCCCATTGGACCCGATAGGTTAATGGAAGTTACCGTACAAAGGGCTTCATTTGCCGATATACCATACCACTCATCAACGGGCACAACAGGGTTAAGCCAGCCGTAGTTGTTATCCCAGTCGGGGCCGTTGGTACTTTCATAAAACTCGGTAAGGCTTTGCTGTTCTTCGGCGGGCAAATCGGACATAAAGCATTGGGCTGTGGCGTTTACCGATACCAAAAGTAATCCGTAAGCCATAGCCATTACCCATTGCTTAAGTACCCGTTTATTTACTGCTATTGACAAAAGAAGTTTCATGAATTTTCAGGGTTAATGCTTTTCTTTTTAAAACGGCAGCTTGTAATAGTAAGATGCCTGTTGCTCCCTATTCCAGAATTATTTTTCGGCTTAATTGGGTTTGTGCCGTTTTAATTTTGGCAATATACATGCCTTTGGGCAAATTACCTACCTGTAACTGGCTATGTGCCGTAACGGGGGCAGTTAACAAGCACTGTCCCTGCATATTGTACAGGCTTATGGTACCCTGCGCATAAGGCATGGTAAGGTACAAGGTTTCGGTAGCCGGCGTGGGGTACAGGGCAATTTGTGTTTCGTTTGGTTCATTGGGTTCTATGCCCACGGCCGGTTCCTGGTATAAAATGGTTGTATGTGTTCCAAGCAGCACATTATCGCCGGTTTTGGCGCCGTTTCCGTTGGCGGCCAGGCTGCTAAAGTAAAAGGTAATATTGGTATTGCCGGCAAGAGTGGCGGGTGCCTGCCAAGTAAAACTCCACGATGCGGTACCGCCGCTAAGCGTTTTGGGCGACGATTGCCTAACGTATTGCCTGCTGTTGGAGGTGGTTTTTGAGCTGCCCGAACCGGCGGTAAACGTTCCGCAGGCATTGTTGGACTCATTGAGGCAGGTAATTTGAAAACCGGCGCGGCTGGCATTGCTGTTGTGGGTAAGGGTAATGGTGTAGGTTTGGTTTGGCGCAACTGTATCGGGTATGCCCGAAATGCTTACGGTGCCGGTAAACGAGCCGCCATTATGGCAACTTGATTGCGCACAGGTTGTTTCTCCCGGTGCACCGGTTTTACCCGCCGGCGGATTGCTGGGGTCTTTTGAAGCGCTGAAAATGTAACAAACAAAAAATAATGCAACAATAGAAAGCAGTGAGTTTGTTTTCATTGAAAAACCAGCAATTGAAAGGATTAAAAAATAATGAATGAAGTATAGGGTAAAAAAAGAACGGGTAAAGTTTTGTGTTGCAACCAGCGGCAACAATGGCGTTAAACAAAAAAGGAATACAGGCAGTACCCTTACAAACAGGGATGTATTTTACTGCAACAATGTTGGCAAAGGCGCTGCCTGCATTCCACAATCTCACTCAAAACATTTCTATTCTACAACTACTTTTTGGCTGCTTACAGCGCCGCCGGTGGTTTGTATTTGTATGAGGTAAACGCCGCCGGGCAGGTTAGGCAGGTTTATTTGGAGCGTTTGGCTGCCATTGGCGGCCTGGCTCATTAAGAGTTTACCCGACATATCGAACACCCTGCATTGTGCAATGGCTTCGGTGGCATTTATGGTTAACTGTTGTCCGCGTAACGGATTGGGCGACAGGGTTACCCCAACAGCAGCACCTAAACCGGTTTTACCAGATGTGGTTTGTTGTGCAGCCGCTACTTTATGTCCATGGTGGCCATGATGCCCGTGGTGGGGTCCATGATGCGGGCCGCCCGGGCCGGCAGTCGTATCGGCCGGCAGGTCGCAGTTGGCCTGTACATAGGCAAACAGGTCGGCAACGGTTGCAAAAGTGGTAGAGTCAACGCCGCTCAGGCAATCGGCCAAGCCTTCTTCCAGCAGGTGGGCATATACTTCACCAACGGTGGGCATGTCTAAATCAAGCGAGTCGGCATGGCAGCCGCCGTGTCCGTGTCCGTGGTGGGGGCCTTCCAGCGTGTCAACCGGTAAGGCACAGTTGGCCTGTACATAGGCAAACAGCTCTTCAATGGTGGCAAAAGAGGTAGAGTCAACGCCGCTCAAACAATCGGCCAAACCTTCTTCCAGCAGGTGGGCAAAAACTTCGCCAACGGTGGGCGGGGTATCTACATCGGTAGAGTCATCATCGCCCCAGCCACCGCCACCCGGTCCACCCAGATCGCAATTAGCCTGTACATAATCAAACAAATCTGCTACGGTTGCAAAAGCAGTGGCATCAACGCCGCTAAGGCAATCGGCCAAGCCTTCTTCCAGCAGATGGGCAAAAACTTCATCAACAGTGGGCGGGGTGTAAACATCGGTGGTATCGCCATCGCCCCAGCCGCCGCCGGGTCCGCCGCCATGATGGTGATTTCCGCCGCCATGATGCGGGCCGCCCTGCGCAAACAAGGCAAGGGGTAAGCAACACATAATGAGCGCTGCAAGAACAAATTTCGGTAAATTTTTAAAGTTTTGCATAAAAAGTGTTTTTTAACTTTGAGTA
>NBMY01000077.1 GCA_002212985.1 Sphingobacteriales bacterium TSM_CSS | reverse complement strand
CTTTCCGCAACCGGCACAAACCTCCGCTTTTAAAACAACCACTGTATCGGGTTGCTCCACCATTTTGAGGGTATTGCCTTTATGACCTTGCTGCCCCCCGCGCTTGTGTTGCTTGCCAACAAGGGCAGCCTTTTTCTTAAAACCATCTGACGATGGCGGGCGGTGACTGTTGCCACTGTTCTGACCCAACCTGCGCTCCAAGTCTCTTACCCGATTTTCTAGTCCCGTAATAACTGCCATCAGTTCTCCTATCAACTCATGGCAGGCTTCTATCGTATCGGGCAGTTTTATTTCCATCTGACTTTTTTTTCCAAATTTCGACTTTTTTGAAAATAATGGTGCAACTTTGGGCAACTTTTTTTTCAGCAACCAGAAATATCCTTATACCACTCAAATAACCAGCCCAAAATTCCCGAGTACTTATACAGCTTGTTAAATTTGCAAGTTCTTGCTGTGGGTAAATTGTAAATACTGAAGAGTACCTAAATAGTTACAAATAATGAAAAGCCACAGCACAAACGTATTTTGAGCTGTGGCTAAAGGGGAAAGTGCTTAGTGGAGTACTACCAATTTTTGTACACTTACTACTTTACCGTTTTGCAGAAGTTGGCAGTAGTACATGCCGCAAAATACTGTCTGAACCATGATTTTTGGGATTAAATGATGAACAGGATTTATTCATTCCACACAAGATACGGCAATATTAAATCTTAGTTACTCCACCACCACCTTACCCGATGCTACATACTGCCCTTGTGGGGTGGTAAGGCGGTAAAAATACAAACCCGCCGGCAGGTGGGCTACCGATACTTGTTCTACCCCAGAACTGCCCGGTAAAGTTCCCTCTGCAACCTGCCTGCCGAGAGCATTGTACAAATGACATACCGCGCCGCCAAAGGGTAAAACAGCGGCGGGTATTTGGTAACTGATGTTGAGGTGGGTAGTGGCAGGATTGGGATATATTTGTAGCTCCCCCCCGTGCCCAGGGCTGACGCATCATATTTGACAATTATTTCTTTTTGGTTAGGAAATATTATCTTAGCGCATTGTTAATCAAGTATGCGGGCTCATGGAAATAATTACGAATGCTGAAATTGTTATTTTGGCAAAAGAACTCACAAAGATTGAAGATCCTCGGAGGACGACAAACACACGCTATCCACTGGCGGAGGTTATTTTTACTGTTTTATGCGGCTTAATGGCAGGTCAGAACTCTTGGTACCTGATGAAGGTATTTGCAGAGTTGCAACTTAATTGGATGCGGGAGTATTACCCTTTTAAGCATGGGATAGCCTCACATGATACACTCAATCGGGTAATATCTTTGCTTTCTGCGGAGTGTTTTGAAGAGTTGCTCTCCTCGATAGGTGAGCGGAAATTAGTTGTTGAGGCGATCCATCAACCGACAATTTCTATAGATGGAAAAGGAATAGCAAGAAGTGCGACGGTAAAAGAACAACAGACTAACCATAAAGCGGGCGGCAGAACCTGTACGCTCATTGCCAATGCATATTGTCATGAATTGGGCATGTGTATTGGTCAGAAGTCGGATGATAACATGGGTAAAGAAAAAAAGTTGGTAGAGGCGTTACTCGACAAACTTTCGATCCGCAATGCCTTAGTGATAGCAGATGCCGGTAACCTCAGTACAACTATTGTAAAAAAGATAAGAGCAGGGGCTGCCGATTACCTCCTTGCAGTAAAAGGCAACAACAAACTTACCAAAGCGTATATTATGAACACTTTTGCTAAGGGAGGGGAAGCTATAGAGGTGAATGAAATGGAAGAGAAAAACAGAGGTCGAACAGAAAAAAGAACATGTTGTGTCTTACCGGTAAAGAAAACAGACACGATAGCTACAAAGTGGGAAGGCATTCAAAGCATTGTTAAAATAGAAAGAAGCCGAACAATCAGGGACAAGGAAAGTAAAGAAACGTCCTTTTACATCAGTTCTATAGCGGCTAATGCAGCAGTATTACAGTATAAAATCAGGCAGCATTGGGGGATAGAAAACAAATTACATTGGGTATTAGATGTTATCATGCAGGAGGATGACTGTAGTTCAAGAGCAAAAAATTGTGCTGGCAATCTGGCTGCATTGCGAAGAATGGTACTGGCAATATACAAGAGCATACCAGATGAAAGAAGCTATAAAGCCAAAATGCTTAACTTCGTAGCTGATGCAGGCTTTAGAAATACAGTATTAAAATATTTATGATGCGTCAGCCCTGGGGGGGCAGGAATCTACATAAAAATTTTTCGTTTTCATAGTGTTGTTCATTTTTTGGTTATCAAAATTAATCATTTTTACAAAAATAACCCATTCTTTTCAAAAAGCAATGCGTGTATAAAAATATTTCTACCCTCGTCATGTAACCTATTCTTCACCATAAGGTTGTGCTTCGTTAAACCAAATTATTTGTGCTCAAAAATCATTATTTCTACCTAAACCAGAAACTGCAAACAATAGTTGCCGTAATAACACAAACCAGGTCAACCAGCAGCATAATGCCCAGCGTATAGCGGGTATCTTTCACATTTACTGCTCCAAAATACACGGCTATTACATAAAAGGTGGTTTCGGCAGCGCCTTCAAACAGGCAGGCCAACCTGCCCGTGAGCGAGTCGGCGCCAAACTGCTGCATGGCATCAAACATAAAGCCTCTTGCGCCGCCTGCGCTAAAAGGACGCAGCAACGCCACCGGCAAGGCATTGGTGATTTCTTTACTTACACCCACAAACGACAGCAATTTGGTAAGCCCGCCCATAATAATGTCCATTAAACCCGAATTGCGAAATATGCTAATAGCTACCAGCATGGCAATCATATAGGGCAATATGCGGAATGCTGTGGCAATTCCCTCTTTCGACCCCTCAATAAATGATGCATAAATATTGGAGCCGTTTTGGGTAAATAGTTTCTCTTTCCAGTTGGCAAACAATACTACAAACACAATTACAAACAAAAATATACCAACACCTAAGTTGCCGGTAAAGCGGGCTTTTTCAATATCGGCAAGGCTGCCAATGTACCAAAACAACAGGGCAAAAAGGGTGGTAGCGGCGCTCACGACCAATACAACCGGCTTATTAAACAGGTTAATGCGCTGTTTTATACTAACAAACAGCAGGGCGGCCATAGTACCAATAAAGGAAGTAATAATAATAGGCAGCATAACATCGGCCGGGTTGGCGGCGTTCATTACTGCCCTGTAGCCTATTATGGAGGTAGGTATAAGGGTTAACCCCGCCGCATGAAGGCAAAGAAACATTATTTGCGAGTTGGAGGCCTTGTTTTTATCGGGGTTGTCTTCCTGCATACTTTCCATAGCTTTTAACCCAAAAGGAGTGGCGGCATTGTCAAGCCCAAGAAAATTGGCGGCAAAGTTAAGCGTCATATAGTTAAATGCCGGATGTCCGTGCCGCAGTTCGGGAAAAATTTTGCGGAAAAACGGCGATAACAGGCGTGCCAGTTTTTCATCGGCTTTCGATTCTTTGAGCAGGTTCATTAAGCCGCACAAAAATATAAGAATGCCCAGCAATGGTATCCACAATTTGTTTACCACATAACTACAGGTGCTTAAAATTCCGTCTGCATACAGGTTTCGGGCCGATACTTGTATAGAGCCGCTGCTTTTCCAGTCGTAAACGGTATCGCGCCGGCAAATAAGCGGGTTGTCATCTTTCAGCAGGCGTGCCAACATGTCTTCGGGTTGTACAGGGCGGGGCAGCAGGTTGTAGCGGCGCAGCAATATGCTGTCTTTCATTATATTGCCATAGGCGTAAATACTGTCAACCCTTATGCCTTTGGCATCGGTACTGCAATAAACAAGGTTGGCCAATTGGTCGTTTACCGCGTTTCTTAAACTGTCGGATGTAGCCAAAAAATTGCCGGTTTGGGTAAACTGCAGGTTTTGCTGCCCCGGATAAGTCTTGTTGCCAAGGTCAATATAATTGGTATAAAATATTTTACCTTTCACCGAATCTGCCGCGCTTGCGGTAAATACAGCCAAAGTTGTTTTTTTAACCGATTTCTGAAACTTATCATTGGGTTTAACCGCATCAAAAATGGCAAAGGTTTTCGGGTCTTGTTGGCGCAACAATGCGCCGGAAATTTCGGTAATAACCAACCGCCTTTTCAGGGGGTCGTCATCGGCAGTATTGCCGGTTAAAATGTTTTCCAATGTGTATTGTTTTCCCGAAATAACCGCAAATAAAATACTTATCAGGCTGATAATAATGATACCCGACCAAAATCTGCTGAGCGCCATAAGCTTATAATTAAGGAATGTACAGGGTAAATAATAAAACGGCAAATTAAGCCGAGGCCAATTTATACCCTTTTTCCTGATTTATGCGCAACTTAGGAGGTAAAAACCCAAGATCGGCAGCCCTATTTTGTACACCAAATGCGGTTTTGAGGCTGTTAGTTGGCAACTGCGCCATTTTTTGTATCTTTACTCCGTCATTGCTGTGTTTATTCCATTACTTTTACCTCACACGCATCATGCCCGCAAAAAAAGACCCCCGGCACACCCTGTACCTGCTCGATGCCTTTGCCCTTATTTACCGCGCCTATTTTGCTTTTGGCGCTCGCCCCATGACCAACTCGCGCGGTTTAAACGTATCGGCAATAGTGGGTTTTACCAACACCCTGTACGACCTGCTCACCAAAGAAAAACCCACCCATATTGCCATTGCCTTCGACTCTAAAGGCGCTACCCTGCGCTCGCAGGAGTTTGATTTTTACAAAGCCCACCGCGAGGAAATTCCCGAAGATATTGTAACTTCTATTCCTTATATACACAGCATTGTTGAGGCGTTTAAAATACCCATTTTGCAGTTAGACGGCTACGAAGCCGATGATATTATAGGAACCATTGCCAAAAAAGCCGAAAAAGACGGCTATACCACCTATATGGTTACGCCTGATAAAGATTTTGGGCAGTTGGTAAGCGAAAACATTTTTATCTACAAACCGGCCTACCAGCAAAAACCGGTAGAAATATTGGGCGTCCCCGAAATATTGCAGCGCTGGGATATTGAACGGGTTGACCAGGTGATTGACCTGTTGGGCTTAATGGGCGATGCCTCAGACAACATTCCGGGCATAAAAGGTGTAGGCGAAAAAACGGCTATTTCATTGCTTAAACAATTTGGCACCCTCGAAAACGTACTTTACAATGCCCCCAACTTAGCCGGAAAACTGAAAGAAAAAGTAGAAGCCGGAAAAGAAATGGCCATCATCTCCAAAAAATTGGCCACCATAGTTACCGATGTGCCCATACCCTATGAACCCGACAAGTACATTATGGAAGAACCCGACCGCGAGCAGTTGTCAAATATATTTTCCGATTTGGAGTTCCGCACTTTGGGCAAACGCATTCTGGGCAACTCGTATGAGGTAAACCAAGGCGGCTCGTTACCACCGGCATCTGCTGCCGAACCGCCCAACCAAGCGCCGCAAAAACAACTTTCGCTGTTTGAACAAAGCATACCGGCCAACAATTTGCAAGCCGAACTGCTACAGGGGCGGCAAAACGATAAGGGAAAAAATATTAACAATACTCCGCACCAATACCAGTTAGCCAATACGCCCGAAGCACACCGGCAGTTGTTGCATTTGCTATTGCAACAAAAAGCCGTTTGTTTTGATACCGAAACTACCGGAATAGACCCCAACAACAGCCAACTGGTGGGCTTATCGTTTGCTTTTGAACCTCATACCGGCTGGTATGTGCCCGTACCCGAAAACCAAACCGAAGCACATAGGTTGCTGCAACTTTTTAAGCCTTTTTATGAAAATTCAGCTATTGTTAAAATTGCCCAAAATCTTAAATACGATGCCCTTATTTTGAAATGGTACGACATAGCAGTACAAGGAACCCTGCACGATACCATGATAGCACACTACCTCATTGACCCCGATTTGCGCCACAACCTTACCATTTTGGCCGAAACTTACTTGCACTATACACCCGTTCCTATTGAAGATTTAATAGGCAAAAAGGGTAAAAACCAGTTGAGTATGAGAGATGTGCCCATAGAAAACGTAGCAGCTTATGCTTCCGAAGATGCCGATATTACCCTGCAACTTCATCTGAAATTTAGTGAGGTAATAGAAAAATCGGGGTTGCATAACCTCTACAGCAATGTAGAAATGCCCCTTGTTTCGGTACTAACCAATATGGAGTTTGAAGGAGTGTCCATTGATGTGGCATTTCTGAAAAAATATTCGCTGGAAGTAGGGCTGGAAATTGAGCAAATTAAAAAGGAAGTATTTGCTATTGCCGGTATGGAGTTTAACCTCGACTCGCCCAAACAATTGGGCACCGTACTTTTTGAACGGCTTAAAATTCCTTTTGATGGCAGAAAAACTGCCACCGGACAATACAGCACCGATGAAGATACCCTGCAAGCGCTGGCTGCCCTAAACCACAAAATTGCCGTTCTGCTCTTGGATTACCGCGAACTAAGCAAGTTGCGCAGCACCTATATTGATGCACTACCCCAGCTTATAAACCCTAAAAGCGGGCGCTTACATACCACCTTTAACCAAACCGTGGCCAGCACCGGACGCCTCAGCTCAACCGGTCCTAACCTGCAAAACATACCCATACGCACCGACCGCGGAAAAGAAATACGTAAAGCATTTATACCACGAAGCAACGAGTATGTTCTGCTCTCGGCAGATTATTCGCAAATTGAACTGAGGCTTATGGCTCACATGAGCGGCGATGCAGCCATGTTGCAAGCCTTTAAAGACGGACACGACATTCACCGCGCCACTGCGGCAAGGGTGTACAACGTACCGCTTGAACAGGTTGATGCCGAAATGCGCCGCAAAGCAAAAATGGTAAACTTTGGCATTATTTACGGCATTACCGCCTTTGGCTTGGCACAACGTTTGGGAATTAGCCGCAGCGAGGCGGCAGCTATTATTGAGGAATATTTCAGGCAATACCCGGGGGTAAAAGCGTATATGGATTTATCCATAGAAAAAGCCCGAAAACAGGGGTACGCCGAAACCCTGTTGGGCCGCCGCCGATATCTGAAAGATATTAACTCACAAAACCGCACCGTGCGTTCCTTTGCCGAGCGCAACGCCATCAATACCCCCTTGCAGGGAACCGCCGCCGAGTTAATTAAAGTGGCCATGATTAACATTCACCGCCGGTTGAAAGAGCAAAACCTGCTATCTAAAATGGTATTGCAGGTGCATGACGAACTGGTATTTGACGTTTACCAACCCGAATTAGACACCGTGCGCAATTTAGTGGAGTATGAAATGAAACATGCCATGCCCTCGTTGCTGGTGCCCATTGAGGTAGAAAGCGGCAGTGGTCTCAACTGGCTGGAAGCCCATTAAAACAACGTTTTGGGGCACTAAATAGCCCTTCACTCATAAAAATGCAAAACCCCCACCCTTTCTTTTTTTAAGAAGGGGAAAAGGGTATTATTGCTCCGCAGCACCCGCCATACAATCCCGCTGAAATGGTAAAAAACCCGATGCTGCTTGCTGCCCGTTGAAATACCGATGTTTATTCTTTGGTAACCGTGCTGCCTTTTTTGGTGCGCTGAGGAGTTGCATCTTCATCTAAACCGTCTTCTAATTCTTGCTGTATCGAATTTTTAGCCTGATTAAACTCTCTGATACCGCGGCCTAACCCACGGGCCAATTCGGGAATTTTTTTACCACCGAAAAGGAGTAAAATTACCAGCAGAATTAAAATCATTTCGCCGCCGCCCGGCATGGAAAGCAATAAAATGGTATGCATGTTGTTGCTGTTTTTAGTTTGTGAAATACAAAAGTACAATTTTTTGCGGTACTACACCAACCCGTCTTTTTCTGCAAGTTTGCAGGTATTGGCAACTGTGCAGTTTGAACAAAAAAACGTGGTTTTTTTACCACTTACATAATAACAAATAGCACTCGGGTATTTGTGCGCTCAGGTGTAATATTTTTCTATGAAGCGGTACAGGTTAAAATGCCGGTTTTGCGCCAAAAGTTGTGCAATCTGGTTTTTTAACCCAATGCGGTCAATGTCTTTCATACGCTGTTTTTGTATTAGTTGCAGCGCTTTTTGTGCCAGAAGAAAGGCTTTTTTGGGATTAAGCTGGTTTATTTGGGTATGCTTTTGAATTTGCGCCAGCAATTCTTCTATACCTTCGTTTTTGTTGGCAATGGTTTTAATTACCGGTACGTTCCACGCAGCAGCCGGTTTTTCGTGCAGCATTTTACCAAGGTTGCGGGCAAAGGCATCGGCGCTGTCGCGGTCGGCTTTGTTTACCGCAAAAATATCGGCAATTTCCATAATGCCAGATTTCATGGTTTGAATTTCATCGCCGGCTTCGGGAACCATCACTACTATAGTGGTATCGGCCAATCCTGCAATTTCCACTTCAGATTGCCCCACTCCTACCGTTTCTATAAAAATATAATCAAATGGAGCATTGCGCACCACGTCTGTTACCTCAATAATTTTATCTGATAAGCCGCCCAATGAGCCGCGGGTAGCCATGGAACGTATGTAAACATCCGGATTGTTAAAATGTTGGGCAAGCCTTATTCTATCGCCCAGCAAGGCGCCATAGTTAAAAGGCGAGGTTGGGTCAATGGCAAGAATGGCAATTTTAGCTTTTTGGGCAAGCAAAGTACCCACCAATGCATTT
Organism: Sphingobacteriales bacterium TSM_CSS; assembly: GCA_002212985.1. Lineage (GTDB taxonomy): Bacteria > Bacteroidota > Bacteroidia > Chitinophagales > UBA2359 > UBA2359. The sequence continues at coordinate 81,587 of NBMY01000077.1, read as the reverse complement.
ACCAAAGAACTTTTACCGGCACCCGGCGGTCCGGTAATACCAATTACAGGAGTAAAACGGGTAAAAGTAAGTTCTTGTAAAAATTGCCCATAGCCCGGCATTTCGTTTTCTACCAGTGAAATAGCCCTGGCCAACGCCCGAAAATTACCGGCAATTACCTGTTCATACAATTCGGTAAGTTGCATGCCGCTTTGCTCTGCCACTGATAGGGATTATAGGCGTTATGGTTGTTGCATACAAACAGAGCTACACCTTCTTATCTAAAGAAAAAAGACATGACACCCTTGCTGAGCAACCAAAAATTGAAAAACAGCGCGAATTTATTTGCTGCTATAGCTTATAGCAAATGAAAAGCTTTAATTTTTTCTTTTATAGAAGTTACCAGGCGATCTGATACTGCTTTACGGGGTAATTTATTATGCAAAAACTCTTTAAGAGAAACGGGCGATGTGCTGTTGTTTCCGGTTCTGTGGTTTTGCTTAACCTCATTGGGCAACAGTTTTGATTTTACCGTTTCAGCGGTTTTGTCATTTCCTGTTTTATCTGTTGCGGCTTGGTTATTGCGCTGGTACGCATCTGTTTTAACTTTCATGTTTAGCTGAGTTTAAAATTAAGCTTTTTTTTGGCTGTAAGATTTTGTTTGATGAACTGCTTTATTTGGACTATCAAATTTATTAAAAGTTTCGGTTCGGTGCAAATTTTTTTTTCTTGAAAAACAAATTTTCGGGCATTTTGTTGTAAAAAACCTTTTGGTGATGGGTTTTTCAAAGGCATCAGGCAACTTAATTGGGGGATTATTCAACCGGTTCAGAGTTTTCTTGATCATCATAACCCATTTGGTTGGCATAGTCGCGCAATTTCTTTCGCAATTCTTTTCGGGCCCTGAACAAACGGGAGCGTACGGTTCCAACAGGTATGCTAATGATTTCGGCCATTTCGGCATATTTAAAATCTTCAAGGTCAAGCAGAATGATGGTTTTAAACTCTTCCGACAAAGATTCTATTGCTGCCAGCACTTCATCGCCCAACATGTCCTGAAAAGCTTCATGACTTAGATTAAGATGCTTTCCTTTGATGCCCTCCTGTGCATGATGGTGCTTTTCAATATCTTCAATGGTTCCCCGCTGGGGCATTTTGCTTTTTTTGCGGTAATCGTTAATAAATACGTGCCGCAATATTGTAAACAACCACGCTTTGGCATTAGTTCCCAATTGGTAAGACTCAACAGAACGGCAAGCCTTTAGCAGGGATTCCTGCACGAGGTCTTCGGCATCGGTTTCATTAAAGGTAAGGCGGTAGGCAAAATTGTACAATGCCTCTAAGTGGGGTATAAATTCGATTTCAACAATTCGGTTACGCTCGGCATCAGACATATATTGCTCTTTGCTTGTATCTTCCATACGGGTGTGTTGTGGCTCAATGAAATAACTATATTTACCCTTCTTAGGTAAAGTAAGCAACAATTTTTGCGCAAGGTAAGAAAAAAATGTATTTTGATAAAGTATTTGCTTTAATTTGTAGCTGTAATGCCTCTGCCCAACAATTTACCCAATGCTCTGCCCTGCAATGTTGCACCTCTCCAAAACAGTTCCCAAATATTGGTTATTTGCCCTGTTGTGCCTGCTTTGCACAGCCGGATGGGTTGCAGCACAGCAACCCATGTACAGGCATTATAGTATTGACAACGGTCTGCCTACCATGCAAACCTATAATATTGTTCAGGACAGTCTTGGGTATATTTGGGTTTCCACGTCAACGGGTGTTTGCCTGTTTAACGGGCAAACCTTTTTTTGCTATTCCACACCGGCCGATGTGCCAACAATGTATGTAAGAAACCTGAACGAACAACTGAAAACTAAACTTTGGCGGCCGGTTAACCGCACCGATGCAGCCATTGAATATCAAAACGCCTTGTATAATGATTCCGATACCGCCCGGCAGCACCTGCTGCCCAACCAAAACAGCTTTTTCCTGCAACCGGTAAGCTGTGTTCTGCAGGAAAACCGACATACCTTGTGGATTGGAACCTGGGGGGGTGGTGCATACCTATGTACCAACTACCAAACCCCGCAACTGAAAGTACAACCGCTCCTGTTACGCAAAACCATTACTGCCATCCTAAAAGACCGGGAATGCAACTATTGGTTTTGCACCTTAGACGACGGCGTGTTTCTACTGTCGCACCCCAATGTGCTTACTTTTACCACCGATAACGGGCTACCCTCCAACAACATTTACTCGGTAACAGGAAACCGTAACGGCAATATTTGGGCAGGAACAGGCAGAGGCAGTGTAGCCCGTCTTTCTGCCAAAGGAAACCAATGGGATAGTTTTACCCCCGGCAACTCTGCAAACGCCTTTAACCGCATTAACGATATAGCCTTTGACCAAAACAACAATGCCTGGTTTGCCACAGACGGCGGACTATATTTCATGAACCGCCAAACCGATTGGTTTGTAGTTAATTTAACGCCTACTACTTCGCTGGCTTATGCCCAAAACAACCTTCTTTGGGTGGGTAAATACCAATACCCCTCCCAAATAAATACTAAAACCGGTTCCGAAACAACCATTTTACCCATTAGGCAGCAGGTAAACGCTTTGGCAGTTGATGCTAATGGCAGGTTGTGGATTGGAACTTCGGGCGGGTTGTACAGGAATGAAAACGGCAAAAACTACTACTTAGGCAATAAAGCCCCCTTGCTGTCAAAACCCATTAACGACCTTTGTACCGATACCATGAACCGGCTTTGGCTGGCTACTGCCGATACAGGCGTACTGGTAAAAAGGAACAACGCACTGTTGCATTTAACCATTGCCAACGGGCTTAGCTGCAACAACTGCAATGCCATTTTTGCCGATGACCAAAACCGCATTTGGGTGGCCACCAACAACGGGCTAAACCTCATTACCCTGAAAAATATGGAGGCTAATACGGCTAAGGTCACCACTATTACCACCGCAGACGGGCTGGCCGCCGATTTTGTGAACGATGTTTGGGTTCATGCCGATTCGGTTTGGGTGGCTACGGTAAACGGACTAACCCTTTTTCCGGTTCCGAACATAAAACCCGATACAGCAACACCCCTGCCTGTTTACCTTCATGCCATTAAAGTGTGGAACCAACCTGTGCCTTTAAAAAGTAATTATCTGCTAAAATATAACCAAAATAACATTAGCATTGAGTTTGCAGGCATTTCGTATAGGTTGGGTGGCAAACTGCAATACCTTTACCAAATGCAAGGGTTGCAAAACGAGTGGCTGCAAACCGGCCTGACCATGGTACAATATCCTTCTTTGCCGCCCGGAGATTATGTTTTCAGAGTGGCAGCTTACGATAAATGGGGACGAATAAGCCGGCAAACGGCCTCGGTGAGGTTGGTAATTATGCCGCCGCTTTGGCAAACATGGTATTTTAAATTAGCGGCGCTGCTGCTACTGGCTTCGGGCGTTATTGGTGCGGCTTACTTGGCTGTATCGTATTTTAAAGACCGAAGCGAATTGCAGCGCCGCACGGTAGAATCAGAACAAATGGCGCTTCGAACACAAATGAACCCACATTTTATATTTAACTCGCTCAATGCCATACAATATTTTATAACCCAAAACGACAAACTTTCGGCAAACCGATACCTATCGGTATTTGCCACCCTCATTCGCAAAGTGCTCAACAACTCGCAGCGCTCCTACATAAGCCTTGAAGAAGAACTTGAATACCTGCAACTGTACCTGCAAATTGAAGCGCTCAGGTTTAAAGATATGTTTGACTATAAAATAACCGTTGCCCCAAACATTGTGCAAAGCGAAACGGGCATACCGCCCATGCTTATACAACCGTATGTGGAAAACGCCATACAGCACGGCCTACTCAGAAAAACCGAAGGCAGCCGCAACCTGCATATTTGTTTTGAACAGCCGATGCCCGATGTATTGCTTTGCACCGTAACCGATAACGGCATAGGCAGAAACAAAGCCCGAGCATTAGAAAGCAACCGCACCGGTACGGGTATTGGCACAATTAACCCGCGAGAAAGGCTGGCATTGCTGAACCGGCTGCTTAAAAAACCCATTGAAGTGCAAATTACCGACCTGTACACAACTGATAAAGAACCATCGGGTACCGAGGTAAAAATTGCCATACCGGTTTTTACGCTGTAACCATTGTTGTTTGTTCTGAAACTTTTTTGCCATTTTTATTGTAATACTTATACCCGAGTATGACAAAACACCTTCAAAAAACATTTCCAATAAATAAACAGCAATTATGAACCAGCAAAGAATCATTCGCATTTTAAGCCTTTTTGCCGTAGGCGTTGTAGTGCTTATTATGATTACCAGCAGCACTTTTATAACCATTCATACCGGCGAAAAAGGTGTTCTGTTTAAAAAGTTTAGCGGCGGTCTAGACAAAGACCATGTTTACGGGCAAGGGTTTCATGTGGTTGCCCCTTGGAATTCCATGATTGTATATGACCTGCGCGAACAAATACGCGAAGAAACCATGGACGTTTTGTCGAGCGACGGATTGCCTATTACCGTAGATATTTCGGTGCGGTTTAACCCAACTGCTGCTAAATTAGGTTATTTGCACGAAGAAATAGGCCCCGATTATGCCGAAAAAATTGTGAAAGACGTAGTGCGGTCTGCTTCGCGCGAGGTCATAGGCAAGTACACACCCGAAGAAGTTTATTCTTCCAAACGCGACTCGGTAAGGTTTGGCATACAGCACATGGTAGAAACCACGTTGCAAGCCAAGTATATTGAACTAAAGGCGGTAAACCTGCGCTCCATAAAACTACCCGCTACCATTGAACAGGCAATTCAAACCAAACTGGTTCAGCAACAAGAGAAAGAACAGTATGAGTTCCGAATAGCAAAAGAACGCAAGGAAGCCGAGCGCAAACGCATAGAAGCCGAAGGTATTAAAGCATTTCAGGAAATTGTAAACCAAGGGCTTAGCGACCAATACCTGCGTTGGAAAGGTATTGAAGCCACCCAAAACTTAGCCGAATCTCAAAACAGCAAAGTGGTGGTTATAGGGTCGGGTAAAAACGGTTTACCCATTATTTTGGGAGAATAAACATTTATATTCAGAACCTTTACCCCTTCAAATTGTTTTTTCTATTTGGTGTATGCCCTTGGGCAAAGGGTGGGCATATTGCCTTGTCATTGCCAATATAATATTTTGTAATTTATTAACCAACCCGTTGTTGTTTTGCCGATTAATTCCTCAAAAACGGCTACGGGCTGTCCTAAGTACGAACACAAATGAAAAACCACATTTCCATTGCTTTTCTGCTCCTACTAATTGTTTCGTGGTTACCCTGGACCGGCGCAACAGCCCAAAACAACACCTACCGTTTCAGCCTTGATGTGGGCAGTGTTAACAACGACCAAATAACCGTTACCCTGCTTACACCGCCCGTTAATGGCTCAACAGCAGTGTACCGAATGCCTAAAATTATACCCGGCACGTATGCAGTTTCCGATTTCGGGCGTTTTATTGAAGACCTTAAAGCTTTTGACACCAAAGGTAAACCGCTAAAAGTTAAACAAATTGATCCAAACGGCTGGCAAATAGCAAAAGCCAATAAACTGGGTAAAATAACCTATAAGGTAAACGACACTTTTGACGCCGACCAGGGCGATGTGCCCGTTTACCCCATGGCCGGCACCAACATACAGGATCAAAAAAACATAGTGGTAAACACACATGGATTCTTTGGCTATTTTGAAGGCATGGAAAACCTACCCTACCGCGTAGAAATAACCAAACCTGCCGAATTTTACGGCTCAAGCGGCTTAATTCCCGAAAGCACTTCGCCCCAAAAAGATGTGTTTGCAACAGCAAACTATGGTTTGCTGGTAGATGCGCCTATAATGTACAACCGCCCCGATACCACCACCATTAACATAGCCGGCACACAGGTATTGGTATCGGTGTATTCTCCCAATGGCATGGTAACATCGGGTTATGTGGCCAAAAGCCTCAGCAATATGCTTCATGCCATCAAAGATTACTTGGGTGGCGACCATTTACCGGTAAAAAAATACGCTTTTCTTTTTTACTTTGTTCCGCCTGCCGAATCGTCGCGCATGCAGGGAGCACTGGAACACTCTTACTCCTCTTTTTACTACCTGCCCGAATACCCGCAGGAAGTGCTTATACCGTTTATTGTTGATGTAGCGGCACATGAGTTTTTCCATATTGTAACACCGCTGAACCTGCATTCTGAGCAAATACATTATTTTAATTTCAGCAAGCCAGAAATGTCGGAACACCTGTGGCTGTATGAAGGCAGCACCGAATATGCCGCCAGCCATGTTCAGGTGCAATACGGCTTAATTACCCCCGATGAGTACTTAAACAAAGTGCGCGATAAAATCGTGAACGCAACTCAATACTACAACGATACTCTGCCATTTACCGTTATGAGCCGCGGCAGCGCCGATGTTTATGCCTCGCAATACCAAAACGTGTACGAAAAAGGAGCACTCATCAGCCTGTGTTTAGACCTTAAACTGATTGCTTTATCGGGCGGAAAATATTCGCTCCGGAAACTCATTGCTGATTTATCGGGCAAGTATGGAAAAGACAAGCCTTTTAAAGATGAAGAGCTTATTAACGATATAACTGCTCTAACCAATCCCGAAATTGGTAAATTCTTTGCTGCTTACATAAGCGGAAACCAACCCCTGCCATATAGCGATATATTTAACCTGGCCGGCATAGATTATATTGCCGAAGAAACATATTCCGATTTTTCTATCGGCGGAAATGCCAGCATCGGGTTTAACCCCCAAACCTACCACCTTACCATACAGGAAATTGACGAAACCAATACCTTTAGCCGGCAAATGGGGTATCAGCCCGGTGACGAGTTGCTGAAAATTAACGGCAAAGAAATTGACCTTTCTGACATGGAAAATTTCTTCAAAAACGCCACTGCCAGTTTAAAAGATGGCGACACCATGCGGGTGGTTGTGCTTAGAAACGGTGAGGAACTGGAACTGAAAGCCCCGGCCAGCCGAATGGATAAAAAACGCTATCACCAACTTCGGTTTAACAGCGCACCCTCACAAAAGCAACTGGCTGTGCGCAAAGTGTGGCTGCAGGCACCTCAGCTTGCCACCTATGACATTGCGATTGAAAAAGTAGCTACCATTGACAGTATTGTAAGCAACCTTTACCAATCGGTTTCGGGTGTTTTGGAGGGTAAAGACTGGAACAGCCTGCGTGCTCTTTGCAAACCCGATGCCCGCCTGATTTCGGTGGCAGCCAACACATCGGGGCAACATAACTACCGCAACTACAGCCTTAACGAGTTCATTGAATCGGCTCAGCAATCTGCCTTGGTTTCTTTCTTTGAAAAAGAAACCGGCCGCACATTAGAACAGTTTGGCAATATTGCACAGGTAATGAGCGCTTATGAAAGTCGCGAACAGGTAAACGGACCCGTAGTTTCATCGGGCATTAACAGCATACAATTGGTGTATGAAAATAACCGTTGGTGGGTGGTAAATATTTTATGGGATTCGGCATCGCCCGATAACCCCATTCCGGCAAAATACAAAAAGAAGTAAAAATACTTTTAGGGAACACCTTTGTTTGCCATGTTGTCAGCTACATAGCTTTCAGTTTACCCAAAGCCCTAAAAGGTTTGCAAAATACGCCATTATTTTGTGGTCTTTCCTTTTTGTTCCTTGCAGTTAAATGCTTTAAATAAGTAACACTACAAGTAAAAATACTAAGGTTAAGGCAACTCCTTCGCAGTTACAAAAATAATAACCCTTTTAGACCGCAACAGCTTTATTAAGCCCGGGAAAAAAGGGTTATTGTTTTTTGGACTACTACACTCAGCCGCGTTAAGGTTATTTTACGAGCAATTTACCCGTTGCGCCAATCCCTTCGGTACCGGTTAGGCGGTAAAGATACATGCCTGCCGGAAGCCCGGTAAGGTCTAAGAACCTTGCTTCGGGTTGCTGCGGTTGTAGTTGAATGTGGTTTATCTGCAACAATTCCCTGCCGGCAAGGTCGGTTAAAACAAAGTTGGCTACGGTTTGCCGGGGCGATGCCAAGTGCAGTTGCGCTATACCCTGCGCGGGGTTGGGAATAATGGCTGCACTCATTTGCATGGGAGAGGCATTGGGGTTTATGGCAATTCCTGTATTCAATTCATCGGCAAAGCAAACCGAAGGATTTGGGGGTTCAACGCCGTTCAGGTTATCGAGGTAAAAAATGCCGGTAATCATCATTTCGTCGTTTACCGTTTCTCCCCAGGTTATCCAGGGTTGCACATCGTTGTTAATAAAGGTGGCTTCCTGTATTAACCCTTCGGAATTAACTACGGGCAAATAACCCTCAAAAGTACGGGCAGGCGGGTGTTGATAATCGTAGCCTATTTCTTCGCATTCGGGTATGCCGTTGTATTTGTTGGCATTGTAAAGGTGTTCTCCTTTTGTGCCATCGGAGTTGCGGCGCCAAACATTAAAACTTTGCCCGTGGCGGTGCGTGTGCGAACTCATTTCCCACACATAATACGTAGAAGGTAAACCGGCCACATTTCTCACATCATCGGTAAAGGCTTGCTCACCGTTGTTGTATATGATAAAAATGGCAGGGTTTATGAGCAGCGTGGTTTTCATTTCCTGTGCTGCAGTTCCAAAGGGTTGGGTGTAAACATTAATAAACACATCGGTGGCAAGCACGGCTGTAGGCGAGTAATTGACCACATGGGTATTTACATCAATAAAACTTCCTTCATACCATTTAAAGGCTGTGCCGCCGGGCAAATCAACAGTTGAGGTTTGTCCAAAGGCAGCTACCATTGACCTTCCGCCGGTCATGCCGGTTTGCTGCAAACCGTAGGGCAATGTAGCAGCATTGGCAGTATTGTTGTAGCGGTACAATATCATGTGGTGCGAACTGCCTATATTACCTTCAAGGCGGGTTATTTCAATATTTTCGGGTAAAAGGGTGGCGTATTTGTAGTGGTATTCTTCATCAGGTTGATCGGCACCTTCCCACGGAGGCAGAAAAATAGGTCCCAAATGTATCTGAAACCCTTCACCGGGAGCCGGTTTGGCGGGTGGCGCTGCAGGATCTGTTGCCCAAATACCGTTTCCACTGTAAAACGTTTCGAGCATACCGTGCGAAACTGCTTCACCGCTTACGGGCGAGTCGAAAAGTATCCATTGCCTAATGAGTTCTTTATCCAAATTGCTCAGGTTTAATGAGGCATGAATGTTGCCGGGATCTTCATCAGGCAGCAACACCGCATCGGCAGCAAGCCCATTGTTTACAAGCAAAAACAGTTTGCTTCGGTAGGGGTGCCCGGGAAAAACCACCCTATTTCCGGCAGCCTGCGATACAGCGTTGGATGAATTTACATTATACAAACTATTTCGCAGCGTATTACCGGTGGTTTGGAGGTTAAGCCCTGCAGCAGGACTTGACCCGGCATGGCAGCCGGCGGTGGCACATTGGGTTTGAAATACAGAGGTGCTGATGCGGTCAAGCGTACCTTCTGCTTGCAGGCCATACCCTGCCAGCATTAAGGCAAAAACCGTACAAACAGTGCGTAGTTTTTTGTACATAACAAGCAAATTTAATTGTGAGTAATAAAAAGCAGCAAAACAAGCAAAGGCAGATAAGCAATACTATTTTCCCCGAAACTACAATTTAAGCTTATATTGCAGGGTAATATTAGCCGGAGCATCCATTAACCCCGGTCGCAGGGCATATTCGAGGTTAAATACATTTTTCCCTATCAGCGCAATGCTCGATTGGTCGTCTATGCGATAGGCAATACGGGCATCAGACACCCAAATTCCCCGGTTATGCTCCTGCCTGAACTCTTCCAGTCCTTGAATAAACACATTAAAAACATTATCAATTTTATCCATAAAACTGTTATAGGTAAGGCTGTAGCCAAGGGTAAACCGTTTAACATCGGTTTCGGCATCGAGGCGGGCAGTGTTTCGGAAACGGTAACGCAGGATGCTGTTTTGAAGCGAATCAACACCCGCTACGCTTTGTATGAGGTTGCTAAGATAAGTACCGATTTTTCGCTGTGTAGTATCCGATTCAAGGTCGCCGGGGTAATTAAAGGTATAGCCACCCCAAAACCGGAAAGGTACCCTGCCTAATTTCCCGTCGCCGCTGCCCGATATTTCCCAGCCGGCAATTCGGGTATTTCCGGTGTTTTGAGTTTGAAACCCAATTTTTCCGTTGAGGTTGGTTAAAACAAACTCGGTCATATTCTGGTATTCTGTCCAAAACAACACCACATCAAAGGATCCAAGCCAGTTGCCAATTTTAAGACCTTGTTTCAGTCCAAGTTCTGCATTCCACCCCTGTTCAGGTAGCAGTTGAGGATTGGGAAAAATATTGAGTACACCTTCCAAATCATCTTGAATAAAACGCTCTACAAGGTTTGGTGAGCGGTATCCCTGCCCGAAGGAAGAGCGCAAAAAGGTGTTTTTCCCCAATTCATAGTTTGCTCCCAGCCTGAAGACAATTGGCACGTTGGTTTGCAAAGAATCGAGCAGTACGTCAACCGTATTGCTTTCGTATCGAAGTCCACCCACTATGCTCAGTTTGCCTAATTTCTGTTCTGCCTGCAAATAGGCGGCCAGTCCGTAAGTGTTTATTCTAAGGTCTTCATCTTCATAAATATTGCTGTACCCCCTGAAAAAAGTGCCGGCTATACCGCCGGTTAATACCATGCCGAAATTAAAATTCTTTTGTAATTGATATTCTCCAAACAAGGTATTGGAAACGGTGGTTGGCTCCATGCTCGAATTATAACGGGTAACGCGATAGTATCGGGTTTTTACCCGATGAGTAAAGCCGTTTTTGGTAATATAGTTGAGATAAGGGTCAATATTCAAGAGCGAATACCGGTCATAAGCTTCGCCGCCAAAGGCAAAATATGCGGCCGAGTCTGCATTTTCCCAAATAAATACCCGTCCGAATTTTTGAAGCATAGTATTGGCATTAATGCCCATAGTTAACCCGTCGTTGTGCGGGTGGCGGTATCTTGTTTTAAAATTAACCCGCATTTGTTTGGTATCGCCTTCGCGCTGATAGCTTTCCAGCAGGCTGCCGTTTACGCCCGTTACAAAATCCCATTGTCCTCTTTTTTCGCGATGAGAGAAAATAATGCCTGTAAAATTGGGTTGCTCTACCCCACTCCACCATTTTGAGCGGTTATTGCGGGGGTTAAAATAAAAACCCTGGTACATGGTAAGGCGGGTTTCGGGTTTTGCCTTGGCAAAGCCTGTTCGCACATTGATTACCCCGTTTAGGGCAGAAGAACCATAAACTACCGATGCAGCACCTTTCAGTACCTCAATTTGTTCGGCATTTTCCATAGGAATAAAATCCCACCGCACCTCGCCATAATCGCCTGTTACCAAAGGCATATCATCTACCAATACCTGCACACGGGTTCCGGTTCCGTAGGCGTAGCCGCTGCCGCCCCGTATGCTGGCCTGTCCGTCAACAATATTTACACCGGGAACTTTGGCAACTGCTTCGGCCAAATCGCGCACATTGGTGTTTTCAATCACATAATTTTTAATTACATCTATTGAAACTGTTTCTTCTGCAAGCCGCTTTTTATATTGACTTGCACTCACCACAATCGCATCAAGGTCGGTTTTACGTTCTCCCAAGGCTATATTCAGCGTTGTAACTGTTCCGGGTGCCAACACAACATGCCGTGACTGTTCTTTGTAACCAACATAGCTATAGTGCATAATATGTTTCCCTGCAGAAAGGGTTATGGTATAGCGGCCGTCTAAATCTGTAATGGTTCCGTTTCCCGATTGTTCATTTTGTACACTGGCGCCCACCAAAGTTTCTCCGCTTTGTTCATCGGTAACAATGCCGGTTATGGTGGCGGTGTTTTGCTGGGCAAAAATAGTTGTATGGTATGTCAACAATACAACTGCTAGTATTGGTAAAATTGGTTTCATATAGCACCTTGATAGAATGAGTGTGGGAATTGGCTAAAATTCTTTACAAAGTTAGTCTTTTTTTACAAAATACAATTTTGCCATTGGTAAACTGGCAGATATTCTTAACCCCAGATAATATGTTTTACCATCGGGTTTACAACATACCGTCTAAATATAGCTAATTTGAAAGTGTTTCAGGTTAATTAACTAAATTAACTTCAGGAGAAGATGCTATTTTTTGCAAGCAAAAAAATGGAAAAAAAACTGCAACCGATTTTTTTTAAACCCTAATTCCCTGTTTACCCAGCCATATATTGGCAACCCTGCTAACAAGCCCCCCTATTACCACGCCCAAAACAGCGCCTGCCACCACATCGGTAGGAAAATGTAAGCCAACATACACCTGCGCATAGGCTATACTGGCAGCCCAAACCAGCAACACCGGTAAAAGCCATTTGAATTCATGTCTGAACATGCGTCCAACGTAAACAGCAATAGCAAAATGATTGGTGGCATGTGCAGAAACAAAACTTTTTCCGCTGCCGCACGGAACAAGTAACCTCACCGTTTCTGCCAGTTCGGGTGTACGGCAAGGGCGCAACCTTGGTATAAGGCTCTTAATAACCCCTGCACTCAATTGGTCACTCAGAAAAAAGGCGAGTAATAAAAAAACAATAATTCCCAAAACAGTTTTAGGATGATAATTATACAACATGAATACCAGAAAAAACAGGTATAGCGGACCCCAAAAATACTGGCTTCGCCAAAATGGCAATACAGTATCTAAAAAGCCGTTATGCCACTGTTCATTTATTAACTGAAACAGTGCAAAATCCAATTGCAGCAACTGTTCAAACATATGGCAAATATTAAGAAGCAGGTAAAATGAGGGCACGAAGCGTATAAAAGGTAAAGTTTTTTGCCATACCATAGCAGCCCGGCGCTTTAATTGCCCCAAATATAAGGCAAATATAGGCACACCTCATTAACAGGGTAAAAATTACAACCATTTTTTCATTAGTTCCCCTACCCTGTCGCGGGTTTCTCTCTAAGCAGAAGCATTCCCATTCTGCCCCTGCATCGGGTTAAACCGCTTAACGGCAAACCTCCCCAAAAGGCATTTCTTCTTTTCTGCCTTATTACCGCACTACCATTAACCGCAACTGGTCTTTAGCGCCACTTGCCGATTCCAATACCAGGTAGTATATGCCCGGTGGCAACGGGTTGGTGTCTAACAGGTAATTATACTCAACATCGGGCTCGGTGATGCTGTTAAACAACTCCATTACCGCTTTTCCTTCGGTAGAATAAACCGATAGTTTCATTTCCTCAGCTTTCAGGCTTGTAAATGACACATTGGCATATCCACTGGTGGGATTGGGTGCTGCTGATAAGCCGTCAAACGGTGTTGCATTGGTTTTAAATCCAAACCCTCTGCTAGTTTCGGGTACAATATAGGTTTGCACTATGCTGTTGCCGCCACAATCTGTTATGGTTACCATGTAAGTGCCTCCAACAAGGTAGCTGTAGGTTGCTGTGGTTCCCGTAGCAGTAAGTATGCCTGTTGCAGGCGACCATGCATAATTATAGGCCGATGTACCCGAACAAGGTACGCCGCCTGTTACATTAAGCGTAATAGAGCCGTTGCCAAGCGAGGTAGTGCTGCTGTTTTGCGTAATAGAATAACTTTGCACTACCAAAGGAGTACCACCACAGGTTGTAACTGATACCGATGTATTTGCCGTTGCCGTACAACCGCCCGACCCGGTTACGGTTACGGTATATAAACCGCCCATGGCAGCGGTGGCTCCGGTTCTTACCGGGTTTTGAATGCCTGCACTAAAACTGCCGGGGCCGTTCCATGAATAAGAAGTGCCCCCAGACGAAGTAAGGTTTATATTAGACCCTGCACATACCGGGCTGTTGCTGCCGGCTGTTGCCACGGGGTTGGCATTTACCGTAACAGTACGGGATTTTACTGTTGAACAACCTGTACTATTGCTCACAGTTACATAATATATACCGCTTGCAGCAGTAGTAGCGCCGGATATACTTACAGAACTACCTGTGCCGGTAAACCCATTGGGGCCGCTCCACACATAAGTAGTTCCGCCACTGGCTATTAAAGTAATAGTACCACCTGCACAAAGAGCAGACGAGCCGCTAACCGTTGCTAATGACGGCGGCGAGTTCACTGTAACCGACGTGCTCGCTGTTGCCGTGCAGCCGCCTGCTCCGGTAACCGTAACGGTGTAAGTACCCGCCATAGAAGTAGTAGCACTGTTACGTACCGGATTTTGCAGCGTAGAACTAAATAAGTTGGGGCCGCTCCAACTGTAAGAAACGCCACCCGATGCAGTAAGGTTAATAGCGCTTCCTGCACATATTGGGCTGTTGCTCCCCGCTATTGCCACCGGCTTCGGATTAACAGTAACATTTCGGGTTGCTGTTGCCGTACATCCGGTTGTATTGGTAACCGTTACTGTGTAAATACCGCCCATTGCCACTGTTGCCGCGCTGCGTGTAATGGTAGAACCACTACCGGTATAGCCATCGGGGCCTAACCATGTATAAGTTGAGCCGCCGGTGGCAGTAAGGGTTATGGTTCCGCCGGTACATAAACTGCTGCTACCCGATACCGAAACTGTAGGTGCAGCATTTACCGTTATGGTTTTGCCAGCAGTTGCCGAACAGCCTCCGCCACTGCTTACCGTTACCGTATAGGTACCAGCCATAGCGGTGGTGGCAGGTGTTAAACTAATACTTGCATTGGTAGAGGTAAATCCGTTTGGACCAACCCAGTTATAGCTGGTTCCGCCCGAAGCAGTGAGGCTGATTGTTGAACCGGCACAGAACGCGTTGTTGCCCGATATGCTTGCCGTTGCTGACCCCACAACCGAAACAACCGTAGAAGTACTTGATGTGCAGCCCGATGAATTGGTTACCGTAACCAAATAGTTGCCGGCCATGGAGAGGGCAGCACCGGTTCTAATCGGGTTTTGTGCTGTTGAGCTAAATCCGCCCGGCCCACTCCAAACAAAAGATACGCCTCCCGATGCAGTAAGGTTAATAGTGCCGCCAAAACATACCGGACTGTTGCTGCCGGCGGTTGATGCCAATGCAGGACCTATCGTAACTGTTGCCTGGCAACTTGCCGTATTGCCCTTGCCATCGTTTACGCTTAGTGTAACGGTATTATTGCCAATATTACTGCAATTGAAAGTATTGGGGCTTACTGAAACCAGATTTACCGTACCGCAGTTATCAGAACTTCCGTTGTTTACCTGTGCAGGGGTAATGGTGGTCACTCCGCCCGAAAGTGTTACCGATATGTTTTGGCACACTGCAACAGGTGCTATATTATCGGTAACGGTAACCGCTGCCGAACAAGTTGCAGTGTTACCGCTTCCATCGGTTGCTGTTAAAACAACTGTATTGGTTCCAATATTGGAACAGGTAAAGCTGGTATTACTCAACGACATGTTTACCGTTCCGCAGTTATCGCTGCTGCCGTTGTTAATTTGAGCGGTTGTTATTACGGCGGTTCCGGCTGCACTTAGGGTTACTGATGCACTTTTACAAACAGCCGCCGGAGCAATATTATCGTTTACGGTTACAGTAGCAGAACAGGTAGCCGTATTACCCTTTCCATCATTGACCAAAAGGGTAACCGTATTGTTGCCAATATTGATACAGCTAAAACTGCTCGGCGTTACTGATACTAAATTGATAGTGCCGCAATTATCAGTGCTGCCGTTGTTTACCATAACCGGAGTAATGCTGGCAGCACCGCTTGCATTAAGACTTACGGTTGTATTTTTACATATCGCCACAGGCGGGGTAACGTCTGTTACCGTTACGGTTGCCGAACAATATGCGGTGTTTCCGCTGCCATCGGTTACAGTCATGGTGACCGTATTAAAGCCAACATTGGCACAAGTAAAAATGGTATTGTTAAGTGTTGTGGTAACAATGCCGCAGTTATCGGCACTACCGTTGTTTATCTGTGATATGGCAAGTGTTCCGGTTCCCGATGCACTTAACACTACTGCAGCATTCTTGCA
Source organism: Sphingobacteriales bacterium TSM_CSS (assembly GCA_002212985.1). GTDB lineage: Bacteria > Bacteroidota > Bacteroidia > Chitinophagales > UBA2359 > UBA2359. The sequence continues at coordinate 65,559 of NBMY01000077.1, read as the reverse complement.
AAGGGCAGTTGGGGCAATATTGTCCACTACTGTTACGGTGGCAGCGCAGGAAGAAGTAACACCACCAATGTCTGTAGCAGTAAGGGTTACGGTGTTATTGCCCAAATTGGCACAAGTAAAACTGTTGGGGTTAACGATGTAGGTTAGTGCTCCGCAATTATCGGCACTGCCGTTGTTTACCATTGCCGGGGTTATGGCTGCCGTACCGCTTGCACCAAGCGTTACAGTGGCATTTTTACAAGTAGCTACAGGTGCAACATTGTCTTGTACAGTTACAACCGCATTACAGGTGGACGAATTGCCGCTTGCATCTGCTACGGTTAATACCACTGTGTTATTACCAACACTGGCACAGGTAAACGTAGCAGGATGAACACTTGCAATGCTTATTCCGCAGTTATCTGTACTTCCGTTGTTTACCTGCAAGGCAGTTACAACAGCCGTACCGCTTGAACTCAATTGTATCGTAGCAGGTTTACAAATAGCTGTTGGCGGCAGATTATCGGCAACCGTAATTAAGGCAGTACAGGTTGCCGTATTGCCGTTGGTATCTGTTACCGTAAGCGTTTCGGTATTTACGCCAATTTCAGAACAAATAAAACTGGTTTGGCTTAAAGATAAACTTAATATTCCGCAATTATCTGTGCTGTTGTTATTCACAGCTGCAACAGTTACAGAACCAGTGCCCGAAGCATTCAATAGCACCGTAGTTGTTTTGCAGTTAGCAAAAGGGGGTGTATTGTCTTCAATGACCAATACTTCGGTACAAATGCAGCCATTTGCATCAATAACAGATACCGTATAGGTTCCCTGCGATAAATTGCTGAAAGACGGAACAATACTGGTTTGTGTTCCCCCCGGACCATCATCTATTGAATAACTGTAAGGTGTTACCCCGCCCGATGCCAAAATGCTGATACTGCCGTTATTAAAACCGCTGCAGGTAGTGCTGGTAATGGTTGCAGAACATACAAGCAATGATGGCTCATTCAAAGTTATTGGTGTTGCAATAGCCGAACATCCCTGTGAGTCGCTTATTGTTACACTGTAAGTTCCGGCATTTAACCCGTCATTTGTTACCATGCCATTTCCGCCAAGTCCGTTACTCCACACCATGTTGTATGGTGGCGAACCACCCGCCGGTGATGCAACAACCCAACCATCTGCCGAACCATTGCAACTTATGCCATAACCGTTGTAGTTCGATTTATTCAGCTGTACCGTAAGCGGCATGCCGGTTGTAGAACCTATAATGGCTATGGTTTCGTTGTTCTGCTGAAAATATACCGGATTTACGCATTGCGCCCAAATACCAAGTGGCAGAAATGACAGCAATATGATTAAAATATACTTATTCATAGGGTGTTAACTTCGGAGTTTTTCTTCTGGTTTATACGGTTTCTGTTTACATAAGGGTTCATAACCTATAGGTTGCAACATTTCATGTATTCTGTTATTGTTCGGGCGAACATCCATTCGCATCTGTTATGGTAAAGGTATAGTCAACCAACCCCTGAAGTCCGTTAATATTAAATATTCCCGCAGGAACATTGGTTGCCGGAGAAGAAGGCGTACCTCCTGCCGGTGTCCACGAAACTGTGTAGGGCGGTAAACCTCCTTGTATGTTAAAGGATACACCTCCTTCGCTTGTTAAGCAATAATCGGGGCTTTGGCAGTAAGTAACCGTAGGGCGGCTGTTTATGGTAACATTGGCTGTTGTTGTACCGTTGCAGGTATTGCCATCAGAAACTGTAACACTTACCGTGCCATTTCCTGCCGCACCCCAGTTCACGGTTACGCTGGCATCAACGCTTCCGCCGCCGCTTGCTATGGTGCCGCCTGTTACGGCCCATGTATAGTTGTTGTATGTACTGCTCAACGTGTAGGTTACACCCTGTTCATTGGCACATACCGATAAGTCGGCCATACCAAAATCGGGTGACGGATTAGCATTTACCAAAACCGTTACCCCGGCAGTGGCTGGCGCACATCCGCTGCCGCTGCAACCGTAAGTTGCCCTGTAATAGTAAGTGCCGGTGCTTAATGCAGGCGTAGTGTATATGGCACCGGTTTCTCCGGCAATAACCACCCAGTCAATGCCATTAGTGCTGCTTTCCCAGGTAATGCCACACGTGCCGGTTCCGCCCGAAGTTGATGCGGTTATAATGGCGGAAGAACCTGCACAAATTGAACCACCACCCGAAACGCTTATAGATGGCGGATTAACCACTGCTACCAACACATTACCCGAATACAAAGGACTGGGGTCGCAACCATTACCGGTACAGGTATAAACAGCCCGATAATAAGTAGTGACAGAGGGACTTACGGTAAGCGTATTACCCGTTCCACCGCTTATGGGCGCCCAACCCGATACGCCATTGACACTTTCCTCCCAGTTTACAGGGCTGCAGGTAAAGCCGCCGGCCGGCGTAGCTGTTAACAGGGTACTGCCTCCAATGCAAATAGTAGCATCGCCCGTTGCACTCAGGGTGGGGTCTTCAACAACCGTTACGGTAAAGCTGCAAGGCGCACTTTGATTGGATGCTGCATCGGTAGCCACAAAAGTATTTGTTGTTATACCTGTACTGTTAAAGGTGATACCGCTGGGTTGACCGCCGGTTTGTGTCACTGTAACGCCGGGGCAATTATCAGTAGCAGTAGGTGCGGTAAAGTTCACCGTGGCACCCACACACACTGTTATATTTGCAGGACAAGGTGCCAAAACCGGCAACTCATCATCGGTAACAGTAACAGTTTGTACGCAGTTCGAGTAATTACCACATGCATCTGTAGCTGTCCATGTAATAGTTGTATTTCCTACCGGGTAAGGCGCGTTCAACGCCAATGCGTCACTTCGCACTCCAACTACCGTGGGCGTGCTGCAAACATCAGTGGCTGTTGCCGGAGTTATGGAAACAATTGCCGTACATAAACCTGCATCTGCGGTTTGTGATATAGTGGCAGGGCAGGTAATCGTCGGAGCCACTGTATCATCTACCGTAATGGTCTGTTGTGCCGTGCTGCTATTGCCGCAGGCATCCGTTACCGTGTAGGTGCGAATAATCGACCATGGACAGCTGCCCGATGGCGTTCCATCGCTGCTAGTCACCGTCAGGTTGCCGGTGCCGCAGGCATCCGTTATCGTTAACCCATTGCCCGTCAAATATGCCAAAGTATTGGTCGCTGTAGGTGCATCCGATGCTGAACAGCCTTCCTGATTGATGGCGGTTAAGATGCCGCTAATCGTCGGAGCGAGTATCATCTACCGTAATGGTCTGTTGTGCCGTGCTGCTGTTGCCGCAGGCATCCGTTACCGTGTAGGTGCGAATAATCGACCATGGACAGCTGCCAGTTGGCGTTCCATCGCTGCTCGTCACCGTCAGGTTGCCGGTGCCGCAGGCATCCGTTATCGTTAACCCATTGCCCGTTAAATATGCCAAAGTATTGGTCGCGGCTGGGGCATCCGATGCTGAACAGCCTTCCTGATTGATGGCGGTTAAGGTGCCGCTGATTGCCGGAGCGGTTGTGTCATTTACATTCACTATATAATTACAAGAAGCGGTACAACCATTACCATCGGTAATAGTAACAGATAAGGTAAAGGAGCTGTTACAAGCCGAACCTGCATCAATTGACACGGATGGACCATTATTGGCTCCAAAAATTGAGCCACTGCCGCTTATACTCCATGCATAAGTACTCATACCTGCGGTAGCTGTATATACGTTTCCGGTTGATGAAGGACATACAGTTGTTGCACCAGATACCGAGCATACCGGCAATGCGTTTACCACAACCGTAGTTTGTGCTGAATTGGTACAACCGTTATTGTCAGTAACGGTTACCGTATAAGTACCTGCCGAAGCCAGAGAAGCTGTAAACGCAGGCGGATTTTGTGCAGTTGAACTGAAACTGTTGGGTCCGCTCCAACTCCATGCAGTTGCAGTGGTACTTGTACCGTTTGGAGTAAAGTTGGCTGAAAGGTTGATACTTTCACCAACACAAACAGGACTAGTATTACTTGCCGAAACAGTGGGAGAACGATGAACGGTTATGACTCTGGTATCGGTAGCAGCTAAGCAGGGACCGGCGCCGTCGGGGTCATTGGTGGTTAAGGTAAGAGTTACGGTACCACTAAAGTTAGCATCGGGAGTAAAGGTAACAGTTTCTGGATTTGCGGTTTGAGCGGTACTGCTTAAGGTACCGGTTCCGAAAGTAATACTCCATGCTCCGGTGGTTGCACCACCACCCACACTTGCTCCACTAAGAGTAATGGGGGCTGGCGTTGCCGATTGACAAGCAGAATCGGGCCCGCCGGCTTCTACGGTTGCAGGATCATTGATAACAATAGATGCCGTTGGCCCGGTTATTCCACTATTTCGGAAGCAACCGTTGGCATCTAATATGGCATTGATGGTAAAGGTAGTTGTAGTGGTAATAGGTGTAACGGGTGCATTAAATGGAACTCCGCTAGCTACTTTTGGATAAGAGTTGCCATCAAAATTATAAATCACACCATCTTGGTCTTGCAATAAAAGAGACAAGGAATCTGCCCCGGCAGTAGCGGTAAAGGTCAGCATTCCGGCTCCGCCGTCTGTTCCGCAGAAAGGCCCGTTAGCAGTAAGACTTCCTTGCGGCAACGGATTGACTGTAACTTCTTGCGAAATGCAGGAAGTGGTGTTGCACACTCCATTGTAGCGAACATAATAAGTAGTAGTAACCGAAGGAGAAACGTTAATGGAACTACCCGTACCGGCGGCAGTACCGCCGCATGAACCTGTGAACCATTCAATTATTGCATCGGTACCTAAGTATCCTCCGCTAACCGTTAATGTCGTATTATTGCCGGCACAAATTGTAGTAGTACCATCTATGTTAGTAGGTGCAATAGAAAGTGTATTTACCGTTACCGTTACACTTCCGCAGGAAGTGGTATTGCAAATACCGCTGTATCTTACATAATAGGTGGTGGTTACGGTGGGCGAAACAGTTATGGAATTGCCCGTGCCAACGGAAGTGCCGCCACAGGATCCGGTAAACCATTGTGCTACAGCACCGGTACCGGCAAAACCGCCGCTAACGGTTAGCGTAGTGCTGTTGCCCTCGCAAATGGTGGTTGTACCGGTTGCTCCGGTTGGCGGAACCGATAATGAATTGATGGCAATATTTAAGGCAACTGTGGTAAAACCACAAGCATTGGTAGCGGTAATGGTATAATCTGCGGCAGTTGTCGGAACGGTTGGTGTTCCCGTAATTTCGCCGGTAGTGGTATTTAAACTTAATCCTGCAGGTAGGGACGGGCTGACAGAGAACGTCATCGGGGTGGAACCACTCACAGTAGCCAGATTCGGCGTAATAGGTGCATTTTCGCAATAACTTGCGGGGTTCACGGCATAGCTCAGCAAATCGGGAGCTACACAACATACATTTACCGTTACTTTGCGGCAACCGCTAGCCCATGTTGCCGGGCCGCAATCGGGTGTGCCGGTTGCATCTACTAATAAAGCATAAGTTCTGGATACGGTTAACCCAGCGGGCGGGTCGTAACTGCTGCCGGTGGCTCCGCTTATAAGTGTCCAGCCTGTGGTATTGGTTCCGGTAGGGCAAGTTACGATTCCGTCCTGATAATACCATTGATAGGTAAATGTGCCCGCACCGCCCGATGGCGCAGCAGATAAGGTAATGTTTGACGGGTCGTCGCCACTGCACAATGCCTCATCGCCGTTGGCAACTGTTCCATAGTTTACTGGTTCCAACACAGTTAATACCCCGCTAACATAGGTGCTGCCATTCCAAAATCCGCCACCGCTGCCGCTGTAGCCGCCGTATTGCCATTCACATCCGTTTAAACGATAGCGGAAAGCATAGTAATATGTACCCGATGTCGGTGCAATAAAGTTGTACATATACTCATCATTATTGGTTCCGCCGCCGGCAGCATTAAAAGTAGCAGCAGCCCAGTTGGTCCATCCCGACGGGTTGGTGTTGGATGTGCTGTAACCAAACTCGGCATCTATACCGGCTCCCTGAATACCGGTTCCGGGCGTTACACCAGGTTCATATACCTGCCCATATACCGTAAAATTAGCGCCATAACATACAGTACCCGATGGCGGATGCTGCAAATTAGCCCAATCAATAAGGCTGTTTACAGTAATGGTTCCGGTTGCTGTTGCAGGCGGACAACTATTGCCGCTTGTAGTAACCGTGTAATTGTAAACGCCAGATGCTGTGGGTGTGCCGCTAATGGTAAAGGTGCCAGCACTATACGTGCCGGTTACTCCCGAAGGCAGCCCGCTTACCGATGCACCGGTTGCGCCGGTTATGGTATATACAACGTCGGTAATAGGCGAATACTCACAAACGGTTTGGGTGTTGCTACCCGATGAAAGAGTTATAGTGTTTACCTCATCTACCGTAACGGTTACAAAGGCACAGCCGGTTGTATTGCAGGTGCCTTCTGCCCGAACATAATAAGTAGTAGTTGTTGCAGGCGATACACTTACCGAGTTTCCTGTTCCAACAGGAGTGCCCCCGCAACTGCCGCTGTACCAATACCAACTGGCGCCGGTTCCCAAACTGCCGCCGGCAACCGTAAGGGTAGTACCCGAACCGTTGCAAATAATGGTTGAGCCGGTTATACCTGTCGGATCTGTTGAATTGGTTTGCATGGTTACGGCATAACTAACCGCAGTTCCGCTACAGGTGCCCCCGTTTGTGCGCGGTGTGCAGGTGATGTTGCCACCTGAACTTCCCCAGTTTACCGTAACAGTTGCAGTGCCCTGACCGGCAGTAATAGTAGCGCCTGCCGGAACTGTCCACAAATAATCGGTGGCATAACTAACGCCGGCAATGGAATAGGTTATGCCCGAAGAATTGGGACAAACCGCAGTGGGCCCCGATATGGTTCCGCCCGTGGGAACCTGAATGGAAATCTGGGTATTGATACTGCCTGCGTTATTGTCATAACCTTCGGAAACAACATAATAGGTGCCGGCAGCCAGCGAAATTCTGATAGAAGCATTAGAACCGGTACATAAGGGCCCATTGTCGTCATTAAACTGAATAAAGCCGCCACTGCTGTTCAGCAAACTCAGGAAGGAGTCGTAAATGGTTGAACCGCAAAGCGAAATATTTACCGTAGCCGGATAGGCAAGGGTAAATTGGTAATATATATCATCGCTGGGTTGACCGTAGTTGTTCTGAAAACAATTTGAAGGACTGTTGTCCTGCGTGTCGGCATAGGTGGCGCAACCGTTAAGCGTACCAACAACTATGGGATTGGAGATTTGTGCACCCGTGGGAGTAGAAGACACCGTAATCGTACCCGTGGCGTTCACCGAGCCGCAGCCGCCGGTTAAGGGTATGCTGTAGCTGAACGTGCCCGACGCCGTAGGTGTGCCGCTGATGGTAATGGTGTTGCCGGCAAAACTTGCCGTAACACCCGAGGGCAAACCTGTAGGAGAACCGATGCCCGTAGCGCCTGTGGTGGTATGCGTGATGGGGGTTAAGGCGGTGTTGATGCACAGCGTGGGGGTGCTGGAAGCCGCACTCACCGTGTTATCGGGATTAACCGTTATGGTACCCGTGGCGCTCACACTGCCACAGCCGCCGGTTAAGGGGATGCTGTAGTTAAACGTGCCCGATGCTGTTGGTGTGCCGCTGATGGTGATGGTGTTGCTTGCAAAACTTGCCGTAACGCCGGAGGGTAAGCCCGTAGGAGAACCTATGCCCGTAGCGCCCGTGGTGGTGTGCGTGATGGGGGTTAAGGCGCTGTTGATGCACAATGTGAGCGTACTGGATGCCGCGCTGACCGTGTTGTTCGGCGTTACGGTGATGGTGCCCGTTGCGTTCACCGAGCCGCAGCCGCCGGTTAAGGGTATGCTGTAGCTGAACGTGCCCGATGCCGTAGGCGTACCGCTGATGGTAATGGTGTTGCTCGCAAAACTTGCCGTAACGCCGGAGGGTAATCCTGTGGGAGAACCGATGCCCGTAGCGCCCGTGGTGGTATGCGTGATGGGAGTTAAAGCGGTGTTGATGCACAGCGTGGGCGTACTGGATGCCGCACTCACCGTGTTATTCGGCGTTACGGTGATGGTACCCGTGGCACTCACGCTGCCGCAGCCGCCGGTTAAGGGTATGCTGTAGCTGAAAGTGCCCGATGCCGTAGGTGTGCCGCTGATGGTAATAGTGTTGCTTGCAAAACTTGCCGTAACACCCGAGGGCAAACCTGTGGGAGAACCGATGCCCGTAGCGCCCGTGGTGGTGTGCGTGATGGGGGTTAAGGCGGTGTTGATGCACAAAGTGGGCGTACTGGATGCTGAGCTCACCGTGTTGGTGGGCGTTACTGTGATTACCACCACAGAGGTAGCTGCTGTACAAGGTCCGGCCCCGTCGGGGTCGTTGGTGGTTAAGGTTAGGGTAACTGTGCCGCTTGTTATGCTTGGCGTATAGGTGGAGGTTAAAGAACTGGCATTGGAAAATGTGCCGCTTGGCGCACTCCATGTGCTGCTTGTAGCGCTGCCTCCTATGCTGCCCGCCAATGTTACCGTACCACCTGCGCATACCGTTTGGGGACTGCCTGCATTGGCAGTTGCGGCCTGATTAATTACAAAAGTCGTGGCTGTACGGCAAGTGGGATTAGCCGAACAAGCGGCATAATAAGTATAAGTACCGGGTGTGTTGGTATTTGCTAATCCCGAACCAGCCACACCTACCGGGTTAAAAGGCGTACCTGTACCAATGGGCGAGCCTCCCGATGCAGCCGTGTACCATTCTATCTGCCCAGCACCCTGTAACATAATTTGCCCTCCCGAAGGCGGTGTAATTGTCCATGCAAATGTTCCACTATAAGTACCACTTGATGCTCCCCATGTAGTTGATATAAGCGTATAGGTTGTACCTACTGTTAAGGTCATAACGCCCGCCCCTACTCCGCTTGCACCTAATCGGGGTTCGTTGCCGGCTACACCGTCATCCTGATCACCCCTAACCCATGTTCCTGCACCGGGACAAGTTCCGGGAACAAATGCTCCTGTTACTATGTAACCCATACCATCAAAATTAGAGTCATTATTCATTTCAAACACATAATTGCCTGTTACACTTACCTGAAAAGATGTAGCCACATAATTTCTGGTAATAGATGCATCAAAAGAACAAGTATTAGTATTGGTCATAGGAGATGATATGGGTCTTCTTGCAACGGGGTCTGTACCGGCTGTCCATGTGCCTGATATGGTTGTGCCCGAATTAACAAAGGTATTGGGGCAAGTAGTAGATGAACTCAATGTTCCACTACCCCCTTGGCAAATTGTAACTCCTGTGGTAACAGGTGGGGCAATAACCGTAATATCTACCGTTGAGGTAGCTGCCGTACAAGGGCCTGCGCCGTCGGGGTCGTTGGTGGTTAAGGTAAGCGTTACAGTGCCACTTGTTATGCTTGGCGTATAGGTTGAGGTTAAAGATGTGGCATCGGAAAAAGTGCCGCTTGGCGCACTCCATGTACTTGTTGTGGCACTCCCACCTATCGAGCCTGCTAAAGTTACACTACCGCCAGCACATATCGTTTGGGCAGTGCCTGCATTAGCTGTGGCAGAGGTGTTTATCACAAAAGTAGCTGCTGTACGGCAGTTAGGGCTGCCCGAACAGGCAGCATAAAAAGTATAGGTACCGGGTGTATTGGTATTTGCCAAACCCGAGCCAGCCACACCAACCGGGTTAAAAGGCGTACCTGTGCCAATGGGTGAACCACCAGATGCGGCAGTGTACCATTGAACAACATCGGTAAGAATACCCCCACCCGACGGCGGCGTGATAGTCCATGTAAATGATGCAGTTACAGTACCTGTTGAGCCATAAGTTGTAGAAACTAACATGTAATTTACACCGGCAGTAAGTGTCAAAACCCCTGCTCCGCCATCAGCGGCATTACCTATCCGTGGTTCATCACCCGAAGGGCTGCTATCGGAGTCGTTTCTATACCAAGTTCCGGTACCGCCCGAACCGGGACAAAATCCGGGTGTAAAATCTGCTGATACGATATAGCCTTCACCATCATAAGTGGCATTATTTACCATTTCAAAAATATAATTACCCGTAACCGATACTTGAAAAGGTGTGGCTACATAATTGCGCACAGAACCTGATGTAGTGAAAGCACAAGATCCAGAATTGGTACCTAATATTGGTCGGTTGGCTGTGGGGTCGGTGGCTGCATTCCATGCACCTGTAAGGCTGGTCACGGCCCCTCCGGAACAAGAACTGGTAACCGCAATAGTTCCGCTGCCCCCTTGACAGATGGTAGTACCTGTGGTTACAGGATAATCAGCTACAATAACGGTTGCCGTATTACTCGAAACCGATGTGCAACCATCGCCCGATGAGCTGACTACACAATAGTAATAAACCGTTCCGGCAGATGCAGTTGGGGGCGTATAAGTTGCCGTTTGGGCTCCGTTAGTACTGCCTAAACTTGTACCGCCGCTGTTGCTGTTAGTAGTATTGCTGTACCATTGGTAGGTTAAAGACGGCGTGCCTCCTGTTGCCACAACAGTCAAATTGGCAGGCGTGCCGCCAATACATACTGTTTGGGTAGTAATTGGTTGAGTAGATATAGTTGGGTCGGCAACTACGGTCCATGTGTATTGCGTGGCTGTTGAAATTCCGCAACCCGATCCTGTTGGGCTAGTGCGTATCCAAATACTATACGAGCCTGCCGAAGAAGGGGTAAGGGTTGGGACGGTAGTACTAAACCCAGAACTGGCACTTGTAGTACTGTATTCGAATGTTTGGGTACCTGCACCGCCACTGCCCAATACCGGATTTATGAGGGTTAAGCTGGCTCCAACACAAACCGTAGTGGCACTTGGCGATTGAGTGGCAGTTGGGGGAGATGCCTCAGCTACTACAGTCATAGATAATACGCCGGATGTTACCGATGCACAGTTATCGCCAGTAGCACCCACAATTACCTGATAATAATAGGTGCCAGGAAGTGTGGTACTGTTATTGGTACTAGCCACTAAAGAAGTAGCTGTCCCGGTACCACCGTAAGTAACACCTGTAGGAGTACCATCAATTACATTTGCCCAACCCGTAGTACCATTAGCCGAATATTGCCATTGTTGGGTTCGTGCTGTTGCCCCCGTTCCATCGGTTCCACCTGTGGCTGAAACGGTAAAGGTTCCGCTACCGCCCGGGCAAATCGGGTTGGGAGGTTGGGTGGTTGCAGTGATAGCAGGGTCGGCTATAACCGTCCATTGTCCTATTGTAACCCATGCAGATGGTTGATCGCAACCCGTTAAACAACTGTTATACCGAGCTTGTATGGCATCATAACCGCCCAAATTGGCAGTTAGTACCGGAATACTTGTTGAAGGTGTTGAAAAAGTTGTGCCACCATCTTGGGTAAACCTGTATTCCAAAACACAACCTACGCCGGCACTGCCGCCGGTTGGCGAGCTAATGGTAAGGGCTGAGCCTTCACAGACTGACGTGGCATTGGGTGATTTAGTGGATGAAGTAGGTGATACAGGGTCGGCTACCAGAGTTAGTACGGCATTGGCCGATGTGGCATCGCACCCGGCGCCGGCCGGGGTATTGCTGCTTAACAGGCACCGGTAATAAACCGTTGCTGGCGATGCGCTATTGGTTGTGGCTATATTTAAAGTTGATGTAGTGGCATTGGTATAGGTATATGCAGTTGGTGTACCTGTTGCTACGTTTGCCCAACCTGTACTGCCATTTGCAGAATATTGCCATTGATAATTAAATGTTCCCGTGCCACCTGTGGCATTTGTGCTGATAGCGGTACTACCTCCAATACATATCGATGCATTGGTTAAGGTTGGGGCAGACAGGGCGGGGTCGGCTACTACATTGGCAGATACCGCAGTGGCCGTATTTGAACAACCGCTGCCAGTTTGTGTAACAATCACATCGTAACTGTAACTACCTGCTACAAGCGTGTTATCGGTGGTATAGGTTGATGAAGTAGCCCCCGATATATTGGTGCTGTTGCGACGCCATTGGTAACTGCTCGTGCCTGAGCCGCCGCTTACGTTTGCAGTAAGCGTTACACTACCGCCAAAGCATACATCGGCAGCGCCGCTTATGGTTACCGTCGGGTCTGATACAACTGTCCATGTGGTAGTAGTTTCGGCTGAAACATCGCAGCCGGTTCCATCGCAACTGTATCTCGATTTAATTCGGTAAGTGCCGTTGCCAACACTGGAAGCTGTTACAGAATTTGTTGCCCCAAATGCACCAAAAGTACCTGTACCGGGGTCAATGGCGTATTGATATGTACAATTGCCTGTGCCACCGGTACTCCCCGATGCAGTAACGCTTAAAACTGCACCTACGCAAACCGCACCCGCAGCAGGGGTAGGCGTGTTGGTGGGGGCGGTGGGGTCGGCTACAATGGTTAATACCCCGCTTATATTGGTGCTGCCATTCCAGAAACCGCCGCCGCTGCCGCTGTAGCCGCCGTATTGATACTGGCAACCGTTAAGAGTATAGCGGTAGGCATAGTAGTAGGTACCCGGTGTAAGTGCAGCGCCTAAGTTAGCCTGATACTCATCATTATTGGCGCCGCCTCCGCCGGAGTTAAAAGTGGCAGTTTGCCAGTTTGTCCATGTGTTGGGATTGGAGTTAGAGGTACTGTAACCAAGTTCTGCTGTAATACCGGGTCCTTGTGCGCCTGCACCGGGCGTTACACCCGGTTCGAAAACCTGCCCAAAAACAGTTACGGAACCGCCCTGACAAATTGTGGCAGTTGCGGGGAACTGTAGGTTGGCATAATCGAGCAGTTCTTTTACAATAATGGTTCCGGTGGCGGTTGCAACGGTACAACTATTTCCCGAAGTGGTTACAGTGTAGTTGTAAGTGCCACCGGCAGCAGTTGGGGCGCCGCTGATGGTAAACACGCCTGCACTGAACGAACCCGTTACGCCGCTTGGCAAACCTGAAACAGATGCTCCGGTTGCGCCGCCGCCAACCGAATAGGTAATGTTGGTAATGGCAACATTCTGGCAAACGGTTTGGTTATTGGTACCAACGGCAGAAGTGAGCGTAATGGTATGGTTGGGGTTTACCGTAAGTACGCCGTTTACATTGGTAGTGCCGTTCCAGAAACCGCCGCTGAAACCGCCATACTGGTAGGGGCAGCCGTTGAGCGAATAACGGAACGTATAATAATAAGTACCTACAGCCAAGCCCGAAAGTGTTCCGGCATATTCATCATTATTACCCAATTGTATGTTAAAGGTAGTTGAAGACCAGTTAGTCCAGGTTGAGGGGTCGGTATTAGCGGTATTATATCCAATTTGGGCAGTAATGCCGGCGCCTGCTCCTGCAGCTTCGGTTACACCCAGTTCGTACACTTGCCCGTAGGCAGTAAAACTATTGCCCTGGCATATTGTAGCAGAAGCGGGGAATTGAAGATTAGCATAGTCTAACTGGTTAACCGAATAGGAAACCGTATTGTATGCACTGGCATCGCAACCGTTGCCGGTAGCGGTGCGGCGTGTTCTAATCTGAATAGTATTGGTACCCAACATGCCGGTTGTGGCGGTAATGGTGCTTCCGGGCGTATAGGCACTCCAACTGCCGCCGCTGTTGGTGCTAAATTCATACGTATCGGTTACAGTGCCGGTACCTCCCGAACCACCCGAAAACGTAGCAGATACCGTACCGCCCACACAAAGCGTTGTGCCATTGGCTACTGACGGTGAAATGGTTTGCGCTATAGGATCGGCTACAACGGTTAACGTGGAAGCCGCACTGTTAACAGCATCGCAACCCGAACCGGTATCGCCTACAACACAACGGTATTGGTAGCTGCCCGCAGCGCTGATACCTGCAATGGTCAAGTTTGCTGTAGTGGCATTGGTATAGGCAGATCCCGCAGGTGTACCGTTTACCACGCTTCCCCAAGTGCTGCCATTGAAATATTGCCATTGGTAGGTATAGCTGCCCGTACCACCTGAAGCAGTAGTGCTTACTACCGTGCTGCCGCCAACGCAAATGCTGCTGTTGGTGAATGATGGTGTTGAAGCGCTCGGATCGGCTACAACCGTCCATGAGTAGGTATTAACAGGTGAAATATCACAACCTGAACCGTTGCAGTTTTTGCGCACTGCAATGCTGTTGGTTCCTACGGTTGCGGTAAGACTGGGCAATGTGGTAGTCCATGCGCCGCCGTTGGCGCTGTACTCTATGTTGCAGGTGCCGGTGCCGCCCCCGTTATCGGTTACGCCGGTTAAGGTTAAGGTTGCGCCAGCGCAAACAGTTGTCACATTAGGCGATTTGGTGGCTGTTGGAGCAACAGGATCGGCTACAACGGTAACCGTTGCACTGGCGCAAGTGGTGGTATTACAAGTACCTTCGGCCCTTACAAAATAGGTAGTGGTTGAACCCGGTGAAACTGTTATACTGGACGTATTGGAAGCCACCAACGTGCCGCCGCAACTGCCGCTGTACCAAAACCAGCCTGCGCCGGTACCTAAACTGCCGCCCGATACGGTGAGCGTAGCACTGCCACCGGTACAAATAGTAGCTGCACCGCTTACTCCTGTTGGTGCACTTGAGGTGGTTTGCATGGTAACGGCAAAATTCACCGCCGTTCCGCTGCATGCTCCGCCATAAGTGCGTGGCGTACAGGTTACGTTGCCGCCTGTGCTGCCCCATGTAACGGTAATAGAGGTAGTACCCTGACCTGCAGTAATGGTTGCGCCCGCTGGAACAGACCACTGGTAATCTGTTGCAAAATTAACGCCGCTAATGGTATAAGTAGTACCCGCCTGGCTGGGGCAAACTGCCGAGTTGCCCGTTATACTGCCGCCCGTAGGAGCCTGTATGGAAATTTGGGTGGTAATATCACCGGCATTTGTGCTATAACCTTCGGATACTACATAGTAAGTGCCTGCACCAAGAGTAGCTTGTATAGAAGCCTGTAAACCCGAACATATGGGTCCGTTGTCATCAACCTGTTGGATAATTCCGCCACCGCTGTTCAACAGGCTTATATAAGTATCACCTACGGCAGAACCACAATGCGAAATATTTACAGTTGCCGTATTGTTTAACGTAAACTGGTAGTAAATATCATCACTGGCTTGGCCAAAGTCATTGAGGAAACAGTTTGTGGTACTATTATTTTGTGTGTTGCTATAAGAAGCACAACCCGATAGCGTACCAACCACAATAGGATTACCAAACTGAGCACCAGTAGGATAATTTACCGTTACCAGTATGCTACCCGATGTTGCTGCATCGCAACCGCTTCCTGTACAACTGTAGGTAGCCCTATACCAGGTAGAGGAAGTTAGCGCCGGCGTAGTATAGGTACTGCTGTTTGCACCGCTGATATTTGTCCAGGTGCTGTTATTGGGGCTGCTTTGCCACTGAATGGTGCAGGTTCCCGTACCGTTGGCTGGCGAAGCGGATAGCGTGGCTGTTCCGTTATAACAAACAGTAGTGGCGCCCGATACGGAAATGGATGGGTCTGCTACAACCGAAACCGTTACACTGGCGCAAGTGGTAGTATTACAAGTGCCCTGTGCCCGTACAAAGTAGGTAGTAGTAGAGCCTGGAGCTACCGATACACTTGATGTATTGGAAGCAACCAACGTGCCGCCGCAACTGCCGCTGTACCAAAACCAGCCTGCACCGGTACCCAAACTGCCGCCCGAAACGGTGAGTGTGGTGCTGCCACCTGCACAAATGGTAGTGTTGCCGGTAATGCCCGATGGAGCGGTGGAGTTGGTTTGCATGGTAACGGCAAAACTTACTGCGGTTCCGTTACAGGTTCCGCCATAGGTGCGGGGTGTGCAGGTTACGTTGCCACCCGTAGTGCCCCATGTAACGGTAATAGAGGTAGTACCCTGCCCTGCAGTAATGGTTGCGCCGGCGGGAACAGACCATAAGTAGTCTGTTGCATTACTTACCCCGCTAATGGTATAGGTAGTGCCGGTTTGGCCGGGGCAAACCGCAGAAGCGCTGCCTGAAATACTGCCGCCGGTTGGAGGCTGAATGGAAATTTGAGTATTGATGTTGCCGGTATTGGAGCTAAATCCTTCTGAGACCAGATAGTAAGTGCCGGCACCGAGTGAAATTTGAATAGAGGAAGTTGTTGAAGCACACAAGGGTCCGCTATCATCGTTTGAGGTAATTGTACCACCGCCGCTGTTGAGCAGATACATATAAGTATCGAAACCAGAGCCGCAGTGTGAAAGATTTACCGTAGCGGTATTATTTAATACAAACTGGTAATAAATATCGCCGCTGGCTTGACCGAAATCATTGAAAAAGCAGGTGCCATTATCTTGTGTATTGCTGTATGAAGCACAGCCCGATAAAGTACCAACCGCAATTGGGGTAGAGAAGTTGGTACCGGCTTTGAAACTAACAATTGAACCAGCTAGAGCAATAAATGCACCTGAAGGCGAACAAGCATCACCGCTTGTCCATTGATCAGTCAATACACGAACATTACCTGTATATGTTGCTGT
Organism: Sphingobacteriales bacterium TSM_CSS; assembly: GCA_002212985.1. GTDB lineage: Bacteria > Bacteroidota > Bacteroidia > Chitinophagales > UBA2359 > UBA2359. Next base: position 49,042 of record NBMY01000077.1, on the reverse strand, counting down.
CCATTGTAATGATGCGGCTACTCCAGTACAAGCAACGCCGTTATCATCGTTAAATGCTAAAGAAGTTGTACTGGTGCCATTATAGAGCGTAATTCTTGAATCAAAACTGCCGCCACAATGAGAAAACCGGTAAGTATGCCCTGTAGAAACCGGCCAGTCAATATACCAACCTGCCCTTGCAGAAGCAGCCGTTGAAGAGGTGATGTTTAAAGCACAAAAATCGCCCGCCGTTCCCTGAAATGCGTTATCGTTTGCACACTGTGCATTTAACTTTTGTGCAGGAAGCAGCAAGGCAAATCCAAGCAATACAATTGCAAGGCCGATGGGTATTTTATGTATAGATGAGTGCATTATAAACTCAATCATTTTTTTACTATTGCACATAATTGAATTGCTATAATTTACGCTCTTTACTTGTTGTTTCGGGTTTTGATAACAAACAGGTTGATTGTTTTCAAGTCGATTGCCAACCTTTACAACCGTAAAGAGCATTTTTTTAAAGTTATTTTCCTTTCAGCAGTCCTTTGTTTTTTGCTTCACGATAGTATTTTTCTGCTTTGTCGAACTCACCTCTTTCATCGTACTGATAGATGATCATGTCGTATATGGGTTCTCCCATCGGGTCAAATTTTAAAGCAGTAAGCAACAGGTTCATAGCATCGTTGTACTGCCCCAAATCAAAATATATGGCACTCAGGTTACCGTAATTGCTTAAAAAATCGGGCATTATTTCAATTCCTTTTTTCAATACATTTACCGCTTCATCGTCTTTTCCAACGTAATGGTACGACCAGGCAAGGTCTGCATATGTTTCTCTGTACCGAGGTCTTAATTCAAAAGCTTTTTGCAAAAAAGGAATTGCCGCTTCATAGGCTTGCTGTGTATAGTAATAATGCCCCATTTGGTAATGGCTAATTGCCAGATGTGGATACAGACGCAATATTTCCTGCAAAACCGGCAAGGCGTTTTGAGGTTCGTTAAATGCCACATAGGCTTTTGCCAATCCTGTGTAAGCAAAAAAAGCAGCTTTGTGTATGGAGAAACTTTTTTTATAGTGTTCTATGGTGGCCTCTTTAAAATTAGCCTTTGCTTGTAGGTTTTCGGTAAGCAGGTATTGATTAAAACACTCGTTGGCATAATAATAATGTGCTCTTGAACAATTGGCAAGTTTGGGCAAGTCTGAACTTACGAGGGTATAATTATCTTTCCATACCTGATTGCGCTGTAGCGTTTGCATGGAAAGCAGGGGAATGCTGAACAACAGAAAAACAGCCACTGCCACAGTCCGCAAAGGCAGCGTTTGCAGTCGCTTACCCAACCCCGCTTTAGCCCCGGCAAATAAATCTGACAAATTGCCGTATTTCCAAAACACCAACATTACCATGGTACACAGCGCTAATGACGGGGCAAACATAAACCTGTCTGCCATGTAATCGTCTAATATTTTCAGCACATGCGTATAAGGCGTAATGGAGAGCAGGCAAAACAAAGTGGCGAAAGCAAGTTCTTTGTAATGTGCGGTATGGTAAAAAAGCAATGCTATGAGGAGGCTGTAAATAAGCACCGATGTTAAAACCTGCGCATTGTTCCAATGCACCAACGGCACATAACTAAAACCATAGTAATAAACCAATGATACCGGATAGAAGAAGAGTTTCAAATAATTAAAGAGAATTAAAAACGAGTTTGCCAATAACTGCGGGAAAGCATCATGCGGCAATCCTCTTAGCGGATTTCCCAATACCTTGTCTTCCATGTACAAACCATCTGCATCATCGGCAAGTATAGAAAGGGGGGCTGCAGCCACCTGTTCGGAAGTTACGGCGGGCATGTCATTGTATGCATAGGCCGCTACAATTAACCAGAAAAACAAAAAGGCGGCCCCTATGGCAACCGATGTTGAAAAAACCTTTTGAGCCTTTATGTGCAAAACCCAACCATGTAGCCGGTGTAGCACACCTACCATAAGTAATACCACAGGTATAAGCAGCAATTTAAATGTAAGTGTGCCGGTAACCAAAAAAGCGCTAACACCCGAAAGCAGCAGCGCAATGAACAAAGTTTTGTTAAGCGAAATATTTTTTAGCCATATTAGAGAAACCGGTATGATAACTGCAAAAAAGAGGTTGTTTTCTTTTGATAAAATGCCAAGCAGAAACAGCAAAACAGCCGCTGCGAGCAACAAACCCGAATTAGACTGTACATACTTTAATAATGCCAGGAAACTAACGACGGTAAAAAGCAGGGCAAAAATTTCATCGCGCCCTTTAATGTTGGCAACAACCTCGGCATGAAGGGGGTGTACAATGAACAGCAGGGTAATTAAGAAGCAAAGTATGCGGTTTAAAGGGAACAGGCTGTTTAGCAGCAAGTAGGTTAATACGCATAGCAATGAAAAATAAAGCACATTAAAAAAGTGGTTCACCATTGGATTTAACCCCCAAAAATGAACTTCCAATGCGTAAGAACTTAAAACCACCGGCCTAAAACCGTATTGATCGGTTAATTCGTTGCTTCGGGTTCTTTCAAATAAAGAAGGAATACCGGCAATTCCTTTTTGTACCTTTTCATTGTTTTTAATTACTATTGAATCGTCCCATACATATTCATGAGTAATCGTATTGGCATATTGGGCAAATGCCAAAAAGAAAATCAACAGGCATGTAAAATGCCTATTGATAGGTTTATTTGTTCTATGAAAAACATAATTAATCATTACTTAAATAGAAAATTTACTCAATCAACTAAAACATATAAAATAGTGTTTACATCAGTAAATAAGTCTAACTCCATTGATTAAATTAATCTGATTAAGATTTCCCGAACTTTAATAAATTTCAAATTAAAGTAACCGGTAAAAAATAGCGTCACTTACAAACCTTCAACGTTTGATGACAGGAGGTTTACTAAAAAGGGAAAGTGTTGTTATAAGAGCAGCAGAAACCACACTTGTTTAATGGCAGGCGCGGCGCCTGCTGCTCTTTGAGGGTTAAGGATTACGCAAATGAGTTAGGAAACTCTTAACTCATTATTGTACAATTGGGCAATTGTTGGCGTCATTAACGCTAAAGTTGTAGTTGTAGCTACCCGTTAAGTTGGAAATGGTAACCGGCTGGGGCACTGTTTGCGTATTTTCGGTTTCTGTTGCTAAATCGCCGGGGGCAGCAGCATCCATTACGTTTTGAGCAGTAGCGGGTGTGGTACCAACTAATGTGGGTGAGGTAGCGCTGGTAACCGTGCCTGCCGTAATGCTGCCGGCTTGTGCAGCAGGAGCTACACCACCGGGAGCAGTAGTGCCGTTATAGGTGCCGGCAGCCCAAGTAAGCGCATAAGGCTGCGTACCACCGGTAATGCTCAACTGAATTTGACCGGTACTTGCCAGACAGAGGTCCGGAGTTTGGCAATAGGTAACCTGTAGCGCATCTGGTTGTTCAAGTGTAATGAGAGCTGCGGTGTAACCTGTGCCTACAGCACCGCCGGTAAAGGTAGGCGCAGTGAGCGAGCTGATAGCACAACCGTTTGCATCGATAACATTTACGTAATATTGTCCTGTTGTTAACAACGTTGCAAAGTTTCCACCTGTGCCGCCGTTAAATTCAAAGTTACCAGAACAGGTACCACCAGTACAAGAACCGGGAACAGATGGGCTAGTAGCAACCAAAACATCAGTAGCACCAGCCTCTCGATACAGTGTGAAAGTGTAAGGAGCGGTACCACCCACAACGTATGCGGCAATAACACCGTCGCCACGGCCAAAGCAGCTTATTTCATCGCCACCCAAATATTCGCGCACTACCAAACCGGTTACACCCTGGTCGTTGTCGGTTTGTCCGGCAACAGCGCTAAATGTGAACGAGGTGGTGGGAGCAGGAATGGAGATGGTGAAACTGTTGGGCGTTGTAAAGGTGCTGTTAGGACCTTGACCGACAGAAGTGTCGGTGCCTCCTTGGCTACATTGGTCGGATGCGGGAGTAGTTTGCGCAAAAGCGCCGGTAGCAGCAAAAACTGCCAGGGAAAGGAGTAAGACTAACTTCTTCATAATTTTTTTGGTTTTAGATTGTTTTTTTATTGAAATGTGTTTGTCTCTCATTTATGGGCAGGGCGTTCTTCTGTAGCCTACCGCTGCTTTGCTTTGTGCAAACTTTTACCTCGCTCAAGCTGCGTGTTATCGCTCAAAGTTAATAAGTTCTAAACTATTGCGAAATAACTTTTAAAGAAAAACAGAAAACAAAGCAGAAAAATATTACGTTAAAATATTTTAAAATGCTTAATCAATTGATTTACAATTATTTTCAAAAATAAATTTACCTATATTTAAAATTAAATTGAAAAATTTTTACCCAAAAATGACAGAAATTTTCCCAAAAACATTTTCCGTATTTTTTATGTATTTTCATTTTGTTGTTTGATGTGCATATAAACATTAAAAACGGCGCCCCTTCGACAGGCTCAGGGAGCGACTTCGACAGGAGCAGGGAGCGACTTCGGCAGGAGCAGGGAGCGACTTCGGCAGGAGCAGGGAGCGACTTCGACAGGAGCAGGGAGCGACTTCGACAGGCTCAGGGAGCGCCTTCGACAGGAGCAGGGAGCGAACTCGGCAGGAGCAGGGAGCGACTTCGACAGGCTCAGGGAGCGCCTTCGACAGGAGCAGGGAGCGAACTCGGCAGGAGCAGGGAACGCCTTCGACAGGAGCAGGGGACAAAATTTGGCGCCCCTTCGACAGGATCTGGGGACAGGATTCTGGAGCGCGACCAACCTAATTGGGGTTTTGCATTAGTTTAAATCTTGCCAGAAACGGCGGCGGGTAAGTTTAAGGTCTTGCAACAGGGCAGATTTTACGCGTATGGTAAATACATAGTAGCGGTAAGCGCCGGTAGGTGCAAGGGTAAGGAGCATTTCCCAGCAGTGCAGGTCGCGGGTAATGTCTAAGGTGGTGCGAGCAAGTTTTTTGAAAGCAAAATCGTATCCAGAGTTAAAAGCCACGCGCCATTTTGGAGTAAGATTTACCTCTCCGCTAAAGTTCAGGCTTTGGGTAACCAAGGTGGTATCTTGCCCGTTTCGGCGGGTGGGGCGCAGGCTAAGGGTATAATCGAGCGAGATGCGCCAGGGAATATTGAAGTTCATAAACGCATCGGGGTTGTTTTGTACTTCTTCTTTTTCCTGTTCGGTGCCCGATTTGGCGGTAAGGGTTTCGAGTTCTTTGGAGCTGAACTGAGTGGCAACGGTGAGGTTAAAATTGGCCGGGCGCAGCAGTTGTTTTTGCTGTTGCCATTGCGATTGGGCAATGCTTCGGCCGTTGTTGTCTATGGCATAGGGGTCGAGGGAACCGCTGAGGTTTACCTGCACTTTTCGGGCCAGGGTTAAACCGCCGCTAAAGTTAACGGGCGCCCAGCGCATACTATCGGCCAAAAAGTTGTAGGAGGTGCTGAAGTTAAGGCGGTCGAGCAGGTTTATTTTTTTTTCGCCGTTGTTGGTGGTATCTTTTGCCGAAAAGGTTTTCATTTGCAGGGTGTTGTTGAGGTTAAACCCAACCGACCCCACGGCGCCGCCGGAGGGTGCGCCGAATATTGCACCTTCAAAAACAGAGTATCGGGTGCTGTCGCCTTTGGCGTTGTTTTGCACATAGCGGTAGTAGTTCCAGAAATCGGTACCGAAATCGGGTTGGTAGTTTAAACTTACCGAGGGGGTTACTTCGTGCCTTATGGCTCTAATTTTACCGTTTTTGAAATTAAGAAACCCGAACAGTTTGGTGGTGAGGTTTACACTGGAGTTGAGTTGTTTTACCGCCCGCCGGAAGCCGTTGTTGGTCAGCACTTCGAGCCGGGGCAGCAGGGTGTCAATGGTGGTTTCGCCGTTGGGCAGGGTAATGGTTTGGTAGGTGGTATCGGGTATCCACTGTTTTTGGGTGGTAGAAAAATACCATGCTTCGGCGTAATTAATTGCCGGGCTTATGTTAATGTATTTAAACAGGTTGAAATTGGTGCTGGTGGCGGCGGTATGTTCTATGCCGTATTTGGCGTTTTTAAGGGCGGTTTGGGTAAACAGCAGCGAGTCGGTAACGGTGCTTCTGGCCTCGGCGCGCATAGAGTAGGTAATGCCAATTTTTTCGTACCAACGGGCGCCGCCGGTTTGCACTTTTCGGGCAAACGGAAACTGCCGGCTCATATCAACCCTAAAGCTGGGCAGGGTAAGGTTTACCAACTGGGTATTGGTATTTTGGTCGAGGCGAGCGTTAATGGCCATACGCAGGGGAGTGCCCGCAATACCGGCATTGTAGTTTATGCTTGAGCTAAGGGTGTTGGTAAGTACGCTGGCGTTTCGCACTTCAAACTCGCGGTTGTAGCCGCTGCTGCCAAAGCTCACATTGGCAGAAAAAGTGCTGTTGGGGCGTGCTTTGGCATCCTGGGTATGCAGCCAACGCACAAAAAAGTTGCTGCGTTCGGTGTAATTGGTGGTTATACGGTCGCCGTCTTTGTTAATGCCGTAATCAATGCTTACATTGCCGTTAAACTTATAGCGTTTTCGGTAGCCCGATGAGGCATTTACCCGCCAACTGCCGTTGGTATAAATATCGCCGGTAAGGGCAAGGTCAACAAAATCGTTAAACCCGAAATAGTAGCCGCCGCCCTGAAAGTAAAACCCCCGGTTGGGCGAATAGCCGTAGGCCGGCAGCAAAACTCCCGAACGCTGCCCCTTGGCAATGGGAAAAATTCCGAAGGGTAAAAACAGCGGCGTGGGCACATCTTCCAGAATGAGTTGTGCCGGTCCCGATACTATGAGTTTATCGGGAATAATTTTTACTCTGTTTACATTAATTTTAAAATGCGGATGCTCTAAGTTACAGGTAGTATAAAAGGCATTGCGGCCAAACATTTCGTTGTTTTCGTTTTTCTTTACCACTTCGCCGCGCAGGTACCCGTCGCCTTCCTGGGTTACGAGGTGGGTAAGCCGTCCTTTTCGGGTATCGAAATTATAGACAATCTGGTCAGACTGGAACTCGCGCCCGCCCTCGGTAAACACCGGTATATCAGACAAATTGCCCAGCGAATCGGTTCTTGCGGCTGCCTTAATGGTTTTTTGGGTATAATCCAGCACAATATCGGCGGCGCTCACGGCCATATCGGCCTGTTTAATTTTGGCTTTTGAGTAGAGGTAAATTTTCTGGTTGGTAACATCATATACTATAGAGTCTCGGGCGCTGTAGGTAACCTTGTCCTTAATAGCGCCTTCGGCTATTTTAAGTTGTACGGTATCGGCGGTGTTTTTGAGCGAATCGGGTTGCGGCAACGCCAATGAGTCGGGTAGCGCTGCATTGGGCAGGTTTTGGGCAAAAGCGCCCGGCCTGCTTGCGCAAAAGCAAAGCAACAAAGTCAAAAGTATATGTACAGTTTTTCTCAAAGCAGATTAAACCAAGGGATAAATTTGCAGTTTCACTCTATAATATATAAATTTGCGCCAACAAAGGTAAAGCAATACGCATTGTGGTAAAAGCCGAAGCTTTAAATACATACCAAGCTGAATGCGCAGAAAAACGGTTGCAAATTGCAGATTGTATTTACAAGAAACACAGGAACACATGATAACCGGTCATTTCAACGCTTTTCAATTCTGTTTTATTAAAAAAATACCTGTTTATTTTCTGTTTTTTTCTGTATTGTGGTTAGTTCCCTCGCTGTCAAAAGAGAACACTTACTTTTACCGCCCCCTTAATACGGTCATAATAGATGCCGGTCACGGGGGCAAAGATAATGGATGTTCGGGTAAAACTACCAAAGAAAAAGATGTTGCCCTGTCTATTGCGCTTAAGGTGGGTAAATATATTTCGGAAAATGTGCCGGGGGTAAAAGTATTATACACCCGAAATGACGACACCTTTGTAGAATTGCACGAGCGCGCCTCTTTTGCCAACCGCAACGGGGGCGATTTGTTTATTTCCATACATTGCAACAGCGCCCCCGAAACCGCTTCGGTACACGGCACCGAAACCTACATTATGGGTCCCGAAAAAGCAGGCGATAACTTAGAGGTGGCTTTCAGGGAGAACTCGGTAATTGCATTGGAAAAAAACTACAAAGACAACTACGACGGTTTTAACCTGCAAGATCCGCAATCTACCATTATATTTAGCCTGTTTCAGTTCTCGCACATGGCAGAAAGTCAAATCTTTGCGAGCATGATAGATTACCAGTTTAAAAACCGGGCCAACCGCAACAGCCGCGGGGTAAAGCCGGCCAATTTCCTGGTTTTGTACAAAACCAACATGCCCAGCGTACTTATAGAAACCGGATTCCTGAGCAACAAAACAGAGGAGAAATACCTTGCCTCAGACGACGGGCAGGCCTATATTGCCTCGGCCATTTACCGCGCCTTTAAAGAATACAAAACCGATTGGGACGGCCGTGGCAAAAACGGCGAAAAGAAACCCAAAAAATAAAGGCAGCCCCGGCCTGCATACCGCAGGCAATACCCCAAACAAAAGCAACACCTTAAAAAATACCGACCGGCGGCGGTACAACAAAAACCGTACTTTTTTACCTTTGCGGCAAGGTTTTTGCGTTGGATTTAACCAATTATCAAAAATTTATCGGTTAATTTGCAAAAGCATTCAACTGTACCCTAAAACATTTGCACTTTGAGTATCAAAATATCAAACGAAACCAAGGTAGGCGCTCTAACCCTTGCCGCCATTATTACCTTAGTGCTTGGCTATAACTATCTGAAAGGCAAAAACCTGTTCAGGCAGCAAATTGTTTATTATGCTGTATATGAACGGGTTGACGGGCTGTTGCCGGCTAATCCGGTGTTGGTAAACGGGCTGCAAATTGGCATTGTAGATAAAATTTACCTCAAAGAAGACGACCCCGCTAAGGTAGTGGTGCGCTTTTCGCTGAAAGAAATTATTGATATACCCAAAGGCTCTACCCTTCAAATTGTAAGTTCCAGCCTGTTGGGCGATAAAGCGCTTGAATTGAAAATGCCTCAGGTACAAACCGCCGAAGACCTGGCAAAAGTGGTGTACGTTACTCCCGGCGATACCTTAGAAGGCTTGCGCGAACAAGGCATTACCGAAATGGCGCTCAAAGAAATAGAACCCATTAAAACAAAAGCCGAACACCTGCTCCAAACCCTTGATTCTACTATGGCAGCGGTGAATAAAATTATCCGTTCAGATAAAATGGATAAAATTATGAATGAAGTTGCCCAAAGCATTACCGCAGTAAAAAATTCTCTTACCGATGTGCAAATACTGCTGGCCAACATGAGTGAGTTTTCGGAAAATGATTTGGGTAAAGTAAGCAATATACTTCAAAATGTGGAAGATCTTAGCAAAACTATCAGCAGCAATTCTTCAAAAATTAACAATATTGTAGCAAATGCCGAAACACTTACCGGCAATTTAAACACATTGTCGGGCAACCTCTCCAAAACCGATATTGCTGCCACTATGCAAAAAGCCAATGCCACCCTTGACGAACTAAGCCAAATAACCGCCAAAATTAAAAGTGGCGAGGGCAGTGTGGCCATGCTCCTAAACAACCCCTCGCTCTATAAAAACTTAGAACAATCGAGCCTTGATTTAGACCGCCTCCTGGTTGACCTTCGCCAAAACCCCAAAAATTACCTCGGCTTTTCGCTCATTACCATTAACCGGCAGAAAAAAAATGCCGCACCGCCGCCCACCACCGGGCAAGAACCCAAGGAACAAGACAAAAAGAGCGAAAAATTTTAAACAAGTTTGCAACAGCAACAAACAGCCTGTTCGGTGCGTTTAGGAATGGTACAAGTAAAGCCGCTTATTACCAGTATAACACCTGTATTGTTTTGCAATAAACTCAAAACAAACGCCAAGCGCATATACATGAAACCGTATGCGATAACTTCAATTTTAACTCAACTGCATCTTTTGCAAAAACCGTTGCTGCCAATAGCCCTGCTGTTATACTGCTTGTGTACCAACCTGTTGCTGTTTGCACAACAACCACCGCTCATTACCCCGCCCACCCCCGCCACAGACGATAAAACCCTGCAAATTTTAAGCACCGACCTGTTGGAAGTGATTGCCAAAGGCAACAAACCTGCCCGAAAACTAATTGGCAACGTAATGCTGCAACAAGGCGAGGTAACCATGCACTGCGACAGCGCCATGTTTTACTTTGAAGAAAACAACATTGAGGCTTTCGGAAATATTCATATTGCACAAGGAGACTCGGTAAATATTTATTCCGACAGGCTTATCTATAACGGCAACAAGCAAAAAGCCACCTTCTACGACCGCGTAAAACTGAACGACAAAACAACCGACATAAAAGCCGATACCCTGTACTATTTTGTTGCGCCCAAAAAAGCGGTGCTGCAAAACAACGTATTTATGACCGACAAAAAAAACGACGTTTATGCCGACAAGGTAGAGTATTTTGTGAATACCAAAAAAGCCGAACTCTACAACAACGTGCGCCTTACAGATGGCAAAGTAAACATTACCGCCCAACACATGGACTATGATGTAAACACGCAGGAAGGCACCTACAGCGGCGGCGGTAAATTAGTTGACGGAACCACCACCCTAACCAGCGAAAAGGCACACTACTACGGCGCCACAAAAAAAACCATATTTGAAGAAAATGTACACTTAGTTTCGCCCGAATACGATTTGCATACACCGCAACTAAATTACGACATCAGAACCGAAACGGCAGAATTTTCGGGGCAATCTGCCATAAAGGGTAAAGATGGCAGTACCATTAACACCACTTCGGGTGTGTATGATACCAAAAACGACCGCCTTAAACTTAACCAGCGCACCGCTGTGAATAACCCGCCGCAAACCCTTATTGCCGATGACCTTGACTACAACAAAGTATCGGGTTTTGGCAAGGCGCGCGGCAATGTGCTTTGGACAGATACCAGCCAAAACATTACCATAAAAAGTCAGGCAGCCGATTTTGACGATAAAAACCATACCGTGCTGGCCTATAACCGCCCCTTACTCATGAACATAAGCGGTAAAGATACCCTTTTCCTTACTGCCGATACCCTGAAAGGCTTTACCCAACCCAATAAACCAAATAGCGCAAAACCCGATACCGCCAAACAGGATACCGCTACCCAAAAAACCTTTTACGCTTACAGGAACGTTCACATCTTCAGACCCGATATGCAGGGAATTTGTGACTCGCTGGCTTATTCTACCACCGATTCGGTGTTCAGGATGTACTACAACCCAATTGTGTGGTCAGACAATTACCAACTTTATGCCGATACCATTATTGCACATACCCGAAATAACCAACTGCAACAAATACTCCTTATACGCTCATCTTTTATGGCCTCTAAAGAGCAGGAAGGGGTTTTTAATCAGGTGAAAGCAAAAAATATTACCGGCTTTTTCAACGATTCTACCCTAACGCATATTTTTGCAGACGGTAACGCCGAAAGCATTTACTATATAAAAAACGAAAAGCAGGAGTATAACGGCTTAAACCGAGCACAAAGCAAACAAATGTACATTTATTTAAAAGCAAAAGAAGTGGACAGAATAAGTTTTATTGAAAAACCCGAAGCCACCTTCTACCCTATTCAGCAGGTCAATCCGGCAGATTTTATACTGAAAGGGTTTAAATGGCAGGAAGAAAAAAGACCGCAGCGACCGCAAATGTTTTTACAATAATTTATTTTACAATTTCAGGCAATTCATTACAAAACCTTTCAAAAATAAGCACAAAAAATGTCATCAATTAATTTTATATCGCCCGAACAGGCGGCAGGCTATATCCAATCGGGCGATAGTGTATATATACACAGTGTGGCGGCAGCGCCACAGTTTTTAATAAATGCCTTCATGCAACGCGCCCATGAACTGCGCAATGTGCGCATTCTTCACCTGCATACCGAGGGCGAAGCGCCTTATGCCAACCCCGAATATGAAGGCATTTTTAAAGTCTGCTCTTTTTTTGTAGGCCCAAACGTGCGGCAAGCCATAAAAGAAGGTCGGGCAGATTATATGCCCCTGTTTTTAAGCGAAGTGCCTTTAGTTATCAGACAACGATTAGTGCCTATTGATGTGGCGCTCATATCGGTTTCATTGCCCGATAAGCATGGCTATGTATCGCTTGGTTGTTCGGTAGATTCTACGCTGGCGGCGGTGCAAATGTCTAAAAAGGTAATAGCACAGGTAAACCGTTTTATGCCCCGTGCCCTGGGCGATGCCCCCATACATGTAAGCAGTATTGATCACTTCGTAGAAAGCGATATCCCGCTACCCGAAGCACCCATGCCCAAACTCAGCCAATCTGAAATGAAAATTGGCGAACATATAGCTACGCTGGTAGATAATGGCGCTACCCTGCAAATGGGCATAGGTTCCATACCCAATGCAGCATTGGCCAACCTCACCAACCACAAAGGGCTGGGCGTGCATACCGAAATGTTTTCTGACGGGCTGCTGCCCCTCATTGAGCGCGGTGTTATTACCAACGAATATAAAAAAATACACCCCAACCATATAGTTTCCAGCTTTGTTATGGGTACCCGAAAGGTGTATGATTTTATTCATAATAATCCACGCGTACTCATGCTCGATGCGGCTTTTGTAAACGATACCGCTATTATCAGACAAAACCCGAAGGTAACAGCCATTAATAGCGCCATAGAAATTGACCTTACTGGCCAAGTTTGTGCCGATTCTATTGGCACAAGTATTTACTCCGGCGTGGGCGGACAAATGGACTTTATACGTGGCGCCAGCTACTCGCCGGGCGGTAAGCCAATTATTGCCGTTAACTCTACTACCGCAAAGGGCGAAAGTAAAATTGTACCCACCCTGAAAACAGGCGCCGGTGTGGTAACTACCCGCGCCAATGTGCATTATGTGGTTACCGAATACGGCATTGCCAACTTGTACGGTAAAACCCTTAAAGAACGGGCTGTAGAACTTATTCGCATTGCTCACCCCAACCACCGAGAAGCGCTGGAGCGTGCCGCCTACGACCGATGGAAAGGCAGGATATAAATTGTCAGCAATATGTAAAGGCTACGCGACTGTTGAAGTTGAGACGGGCTATTACAGGTTAGTTTGTTGTGTCAAAAAGCGCTTAGTTGCAAATAAGACATAACTATAGCGCATAAATATATTGAATATCTTTGCTAAACCGGGATATTTTTCTTCGGATATAGTCCGTAAGAAAATTAAGAGTTAGGGGTTAAACAATTTTGGTTGGAATAGCTGCGGTAAGTTGCATCTGCCGGAAACGGAGGTATGTATTTTTTTTAGGTAACATGGGCAATCATGGGTGCACGCTGGACTGCCTGCTCATAGGTGGTGAGCGCAAACGGAGCGCTGCCTTTTTTATGATGGCAACCCTTGCAGCCTGTAAGTTGAAAGAAAACGGGAAATTCGCGCCTTTTTTTCGGGCGGCTGAAATACCAGTAACAAGACTACCTTTGCCGTATCTGCCCCCGATTCCAACTGGCGTATATACAATGTCATTTGCCTGCTGATGGGGCAACCGGTATCAAGAAAAAACAGAACGTTTGCTTTGCCCGCTTGCAAAATACCTGCTTCCCTTACAAGGCTTTGTACCAGCTTTACCTGCTTTCAGGCAACAGCCGACAACAGTAAGCATACGGCAATAAGTATAACCAGTTTTTTTTCATGCTGCAACCTGCTTTGCAAAACAGACCTACAAATATAATTATAAATGAAGGCGTTTGGCATCATTGAAACGCAGGCAGCAACAAAAATACGAACGGTTTGGGTTAAATTTGCTCTAACAACTCTTTCTTTTTGGCAGCAAATTCTTCATCGGTAATAATGCCCTGCTGGTTAAGGTTACTTAGTTCTTTAAGCAGATGAATGACATTCATTCTTTTGTTTTCCTCAAAATCTGTACTATCATTGCCTGTTGACGTAGAACCGGGTGGAACTTCCGATTCTTTTTCCAACTGCGATGCTACTTCTTTACCCTTTTCAAGTTCCTGCTTATATAGTTCGCGGGCTGCATCGAGATTAATTTCTTCCATTGCTTTGCCTTCTTCCAGATTTTTTACAAATACCTGGCCAATGGCATAGGTAGAAGCGCCAGATAATATTACCGCCGAAACGCCGCCTATTAATGTGCCCAAGCCGGGTATGGCCTTAATAATACTTGAACCTATGCGGGCAAGGCTGTTGCCTGCAACTGCGGTAATAATGTTTCGGGCAATGTCATTAGAAAAAGGTTTCTGGTACAAATCGCACAACTCCTTCAACATTTTGGCCTGCAGGGTGGTAAGGGCTATAATATCGGCCACCGGAACAGGTATAATGGCCGCTCCCATACTTAACAGTACGTTATGGGTAATAATGTCGGTAGCTTTGGTTTTACGAGCCTGTTTATCTGCACTCATTTTTTGAACTTTAAAAAATTTAAATAAACTAATTTGACGCCGGCTGTCGCATGGCGGCTTCCATAGCTGCCACGGGTTGAATTAACTTGCCCGATTGTGCGGTATTTTTGGTATCAATACCTGTTTGAGATAAAATATCGTACAGGTTGCGGGTGTTTAAATTGGGATTTACCGCTCTTAATATACCTGCCAACCCTGCCACATAAGGCGTGGCCATAGAGGTTCCGCTCATAAGGTCGTAGTTGCCGTTGGGAGTGGTAGATAAAATATCAACGCCCGGAGCGGCAATACCCATTTCTACATCGGAAATATAGTTTGAAAATTCTGCCAGTTTTAAATCGGAGTCAATGGCAGACACGGTTATAACGCCTTTGCATCCTGCCGGCACGTAGTTTTTGGCGTTGTCGCTGCTGTTGCCGGCGGCGGCAATCATGATAGCTCCGGATTTGGCGGCATAATCAACAGCCTCCTGATAGGCTTTGTTGGCATCGGGGTTTGCCCTGCCGCCCAACGACATGGAAATAACATCATAGTCTTTATCGGCTGCCTCAATGATGCCTTGAATAATAGATTGCTGGGTTCCCATACCGCTATCGGTCAGCACTTTTACCGAAGTTACTTTTACCAGACTGTTATCGGGCGAAAACGAGGCAATACCGATACCGTTGTTTGAAACTGCCGCAGCAATGCCGGCGCAGTGGGTTCCGTGTCCCATTTTATCGGTATTATAGCGTTCATCGGTGGTGAAAAAATTGTCTTTCAAATCGGGGTGTGCGGCATCAACGCCGGTATCGAGTATGGCAATTCGGGCAGTTTTGGCGGGGCGCAGGTTGCCTTTCAGTAAATTGTTATACAATCCGGCCATGTTCATGGCGCTAAAACCCCACAGTTCTCCCAATCGGGCATCGTTAATAGGGTAAGGACTGTTGTCTTTTTTAAGGGAGTGAGTGGGTTGGGGCGGGTCTAAGGTTATTACCTCGTTGGTTTCTACCCAATCTACTTCTGTGGTAAGCTGTTGCAGTTCTTCTAAAAGTTGCTGCGCTTTACCTGCGTTTTGTGCGGGCAGGTCAATAACAAAATAATCATCGAGGTTGGCATAATCGGGGTGGCGCATAGCAGGGAAAGCCGGTTGCAAACTTGCTCCGTATGGGTTTAACATGTCTTGAATGGCTGCCGTATGTTGGGCATCTTTTACATCTATAAGGAGTTCGGCATTGGGGTCAAGGCTGCCTGCAGCTAGCGACTGCCCTGAAAAACTGTTAAGCAATACGTTGCTGCGGTAAAAGGGCAACGCCAATAAAATACCGGTTAACAGCAACAGCAGTGCGGGTTTAAACAAAGCGGCACGCGCTGCAAGGGTAGTAGTAAGGTGCATAACCCCTAAATCTCTTACCAAAAGCCAAACGGGGTTAACCGCCATGGCAGAACGGTGCTGAAATACGGTAAACAGGTAAAAGGCCAACGACAGGAAAAAGCCGGTGCCTAAAAACGAAGCCAAGCTGCCACCGCGTTTTTTGGCCGATAATAAAGACCATAAAACAGCCAATGCAAACATGAGCAAATAAGCAGTGGTGTATTGTGAGGTTACAGACGTAAAGAGCATACTAAATGTTGGTTTTTATGGTAAAGGTGAATAGCATAACATACGTCGTCAGAATAAGACAATTTTTACGGCAGTAATTAAGCATTTCAAGTATCAGGCGGGTGTTTTTCCTGTCTTACTTACGCGTTGGGCAAAATTTTATAGCCGGTAATAGTAAAACCGCTTCCCCACATGAATACCGAAACAAAATCGGGCATTTCTTCTCCTTCCACCCAAACGGGTAATCCGTCCTGTTGTAACTCTTCGGGCAGGTTTACCGGAAACCATTTGTTGCCGTTGCCGTCTTCTTCAATTCCCCAAAAACCGGGGCCAATTTTTTTGCGCACTATTTTTCCATTAAATTGTATTGATGTCATTTTTGAAGGAATTAAATATGGTGTAAAGATTGGTATTATGTGTTGTAAAGTACCTGATATAACCATAGTTTTGTTTTAAAAGTTCCCCTCTTGTTTCAGGACAGGAAAAAAACAGCTAAAACAAACATCGGGTAACCCACAGCGCATGTGCAACTGTAAGTTACCCGATGAAGTAGCAAGCAAAAGCGGTTAATTACTCTTGCGGGGTTGTAGCATTTTCGGCTTTTTTCTCTTTATCGCAAGAAGCGGCCGATTTTTTATCTTTACAGCAGGCAGCAGATTTACCGGAGCAGGCGGGTTTGGCTTCGGGCGATACGCCGCCGGCTTCTACCATTTTGGTACTGCCTTGTTCGGCGCTGGCGGTGCCTTTTTTGTCTTTACAGCAGGCAGCAGATTTACCGGCGCAGGCGGGTTTGGCATTAGCTGATACGCCGCCGGCTTCTACCATTTTGGTACTGCCTTGTTCGGCGCTGGCGGTGGCGGTGCCTTTTTTGTCTTTACAGCAGGCGGCAGATTTACCGGCGCAGGCGGGCTTGGCATTGGCCGATACGCCGCCGGCTTCTACCATTTTGGTGCTGCCTTGTTCGGCGCTGGCGGTGCCTTTTTTGTCTTTGCAACAGGCGGCAGATTTACCGGCGCAGGCAGGTTTTGCTTCGTTGCCATTTTGACTGGTATTTGAAGTTTGCGCAAAAGTGTTGTTAAATGCAAGTAAAGCAATAAGAACGATACAAAAACCAAGAATTTTTTTCATGAGATGCAGAAAAGTTTTTAATGACAAGTAATAGGTTAAAAATTAATTTCGGTACAAAGATACGCATTTTCACCGATATTGCAAAATTTTTTTGTTAATATGGCGCTTCCCCTTTCCATTTTATACTGCAGCCTATGCTGGGGTAGTGTTTTGCGGGCAAAGGGTTGCCGTGTAACAAGGCATGGAGCACATTGCGGAGGTCGGCACCGGTTAGTGGAAGGTTGTTTCCGGGGCGCGAGTCATCTAAGCGGCCTCGGTAAACACATTGAAGACCGGCATTAAACACACTAATATCTGGAGTACAAACAGCGTGGTACGCTTTAGCTGTTTCCTGAGTTTCATCATACAAATAAGGAAAGGGGTAATTCATTTCCAGCGCGCGTTGCCGCATTTTGGCAGGAGCATCGTCGGGGTAAAGGGTTATGTCGTTGCTGCTGATGGCCACAAAGGCCACTCCCCGATGCAGGTAATCGTTGGCTACTTTCACCAATTCGGGGTTTACATGTATTACATAGGGGCAATGGTTACAAATAAACATTACCACGGTTGCTACGCGGCCCTTAATTTCTTCCAAACTAACGCACTCGCCGCTTACCACATCGGGCAGGTTAAAGGCGGGGGCGGTATAGCCAAGCGCAAGGGGTATGGTTTCTAAAGCGGGCATAGATTGCTGTTATCAAATTTGTAAGTAAAAGTTGGGGTAAGCTACATACAGAAACCGTATCTTTACAATTACTTAACACACCAAAAAGCAAAACGGCTTAATAAAAGTCATAAAAAAACTTTTTTTAACTGTTTTGAATGGTCAAGACCAAAAACAACAACTGCCATGCGCCAAAAAGGGGGTAAATATTGGCTTTTATTGCTGTGGTTTACCTGTTTGCTCGTTCATGTAAATCCTATAAAAGCCCAATTCCGCTTTACCTCGCCCGAACGCAAAACGGTGCGCATTCCGGTTGAAATACAACACAACCTTATACTGCTGCCCATAAAAATTAACAACAGGGTGGAGGTTAATTTTATTTTAGACACCGGTTCGCGCACTACGGTAATTACCGAACCCATGTTGCTGAATGTAATTGGCGTAACCAACCGGGGGCGAAACATAAAAATACAGGGATTGGGACAGGGCGATGCCATTTTAGCCCGGCTCATTGGCGGTATTCAACTGAATATGCCCGAAGTAGAAGGCAGTAATATGGAATTGGTTGTGTTGCCCCCCGATTTAATTTCTTTTTCGGAGGTGTTTGGTAAACCGGTATATGGTATTATTGGTAATGACCTGTTTAGCAAGTTTATTGTCGAAATTAACTATCGTCAAAAATACATTCAACTCTACAGCCCGCAACATTACAAATACAAAGCCAAAGGAAACCGGGCAAAAATAACCCTCAAAAACGGCAAACCTTATATTGAGGCTCTTATTACCGGCTCAAAAGCCGATACGGCAAAACTGAACCTGCTTATTGACACCGGTGCCACACAGGCACTAACGGTGTTTGAGCAAAAAGTTCCTTTGCCCGATACCTGTATTGTTTCTTACCTTGGGCGCGGGTTAAGCGGTGATATAATGGGTAAAATGGGACGATTAGGCAGCCTCTCGTTTGGCGGTTTTGTTATGAAGCAACCGGTAGCCGGGTTTCCCGATGATGAATCATTGCAACTGGCTATAGAACAAGACAACAACTGGGATGGAAATTTGGGCGGCGATATTTTATGCCGCTTTACGGTAGTACTAAACTACCCCAAACAGGAAATGTACCTTAACCCTAACTCGCACTTAAAAAGTCCTTTTTTGTATGACCTTAGCGGAATTCAACTGGAAGCAAGAGGCGCTACCTACAAGAACATAACGGTTAGTTATGTGCGCCCAAATTCCGCGGCGGCACAGGCCGGCATTATACCCGGCGATGAACTGATTTCAATAAACGGTGTTTTTGCACACACTGCCAGCATTGGCGAACTGTATGATATGCTCAACAAAAAACCGGGTAAAAAAATAAGGCTGAAATTGCGGCAAAACGGGAAAACGGTTCGCACACAGTTTGTATTAACCCGGCCCATATAGCCCGGGCGGCAGGGTTATTTTACTTTTACCTCCTCTTCCATTTTGCTAAGCAATATCTGCATGTCGTCATACATTTTGTCTAATGTTTCTATGTCCTGACTATAAAAAACGAATGCCTCTTTGAATTGCTGTTCGGTAATATGGTGGGTTTTGTAAATGGTATTGTAGTAGTCTTGTATAGTCGCTTTTACCGTTGTATCTCGGTCGCGGCGCACACTTTGAATCATGGCTTCTGCCAGGTGCATATCAATTAATATGCGCACCATGGTATCTTGTGGTATAGAAACCTCTGCGGTGCTGCCGTTTTTGGTTGCACCCGCAGGGCTGGTGTTACAGGTGGGTAAAACACACAACAAGATTGCCGGCAACAGCCAGGCAACGCAAAAGGCCATACCTGCCCTACTGCTACGCTGTAGTATATAAATGCTGTTCATTTAATCCGGTTTTCCGGCATTTGAATTTGGCAAGCGTTTACCAAAGCGTGGGGTTAGTCGTAGAGTCCGGTTTCTTCGCCTAAGCGGTTTTGTTCTGCCAGCGTCCACTCATCGGTAGCGGTGGTTTGAAGCCATATTTTTCTGGATCGCCTAAACACCTGCACATTCAGCCCGTACATTTCCTTGAAATTAGATTCAAGCGTACTAACTTTCAGGTTGCCGTTTATGCTCAGGTTGCCTTCTTGGTGTATGGTGCGCACTTCGCCCACTGTTTTACCCGCATCAAGCATATTATGGGCAGAAATGCCGCCTTCGGTATGTGGTTGGGAGTAAAATTCCAGTTTCAAATATGGAAACTTCGCATGAAACTCGGTTTGGATTTCACTGATTTTTTTTTCGTCGGTAATTAGCATACTATAAAGAGTTTTTAATTATTTTATTTTTTAAATGTCAAAAATAACGCTTTTCAGTTTCAAATTTCGGTTAATATACTTCCCTGTGCAATGACTTTTGTCAATTTGAGCAATAAATCCATAAATTTTTCAGGCAGCAAAGGCATCGCGCACCAATTTACGAAGGGTAAAAAATACGGTGAGCAAACCACCCGATATCACCAACATTAAAAAACAAGGAATAAGAGCGCCGGGTTTCTTTTTGGGCAACGGGTAAGTCGGGTAATCAATAATTTGTATAATGGGTGTGCCGCTTACCAGATTCATTTTAGCTACTTCGCGGTTTTTGGCTGCCTCGGCATACATTACGTTCAATACTTCGGCTTCGCTTTCGAGGCGTTGCTGTTGCATCATAACCGTGGCAGGCAGGGTATTGGCCCGCAGTGCGCTGCGGTGGTCGTCAATCCACTCGGCCAGGGCATTTTCCTTGCTTATGAGCAGGCGGTACAAAGAGTCAACCCGTTTATCAATAAGCCGGTAAGCCTCGTACTCTTGCTCCACTGTTTTCTTTATATAATA
This sequence comes from Sphingobacteriales bacterium TSM_CSS, assembly GCA_002212985.1. Classification (GTDB taxonomy): domain Bacteria; phylum Bacteroidota; class Bacteroidia; order Chitinophagales; family UBA2359; genus UBA2359. The sequence continues at coordinate 28,474 of NBMY01000077.1, read as the reverse complement.
ATCGCTCAGGGTTTTTACCAATTCTGCTGTAAATTCCTTTGAAAACTGTTCCGATTTGGTGGTGCATTCGGCTTTCATAATACCGTTTTTGCTGGTATTGGTACTGAGGTAGGTTTCAAAAATATCTTTATACAGCATACTGGCCACTTTGTTTTCTTTAAACGAAAATTTGTCGGCATCGGTGGCGGTAAACCTGAAATTGTGCAAAGTGGTATCGGCTCGCTCCAGGTCGGCAGACAAGTCAAAGAGATCAATATAATGGTTAAAAAGCAGATCTGACTTGCCGTTTATGTCAATTTTTTTGAGTAGGGTATTGTAGATGATATACTTTGAACTAAGCAGTTCAACAATTTTTTCCGATTTCAGTTCGCTGCCTGCCGAACCGGTATTAATGCCCAATTGCCCTGCAAGTTGCATAAAACCCGAAAATCGGGAGGGCGAATCGGAGGTGGTCATAAAGGTTACGGTTGCGGTATAGGTTGTTGGTTTGCGCTTGGCATTAATATAGGCAAACACGCATAATACACCGCAAACCAGCACATACCAGTACCATTTTCCCACAAACTCAAGCAGGTAATCTCTGATAACCAGCAAGGTTGTTTTAAGTGAAGCATCGTATTGGAATTTTTCGGGCATAAAAGGGCTTGCGGCTTGTTGGCGGTTAATCTTGATTTAGTGTGGCAGCAACAAAATCCTCACAAAAAAAGGATGTGCAATATGTTTTATTAGCACAATCGGTTATTTATGGGTATTTCTGTTTACTCTTCGCTGCTAAGGAAGGGGTATTTATAAGAGGCCGGCGGCACAAAATTTTCTTTAATTGACCTTGCCGACACCCACCTGATGAGGTTGAGGTAAGAACCTGCCTTATCATTGGTACCCGAAGCACGTCCGCCGCCAAAGGGTTGCTGGTTTACCACTGCCCCGGTAGGTTTGTCGTTAATATAAAAATTGCCTGCAGCGTGGCGCAGTTTATGAGCAGCCATAGCAATAGCTTGCCGGTCTTGGGCAAACAGCGCACCGGTTAAGGCATAGGGCGATGTTTTATTGAGCAAATCGAGCGTTTCTTCAAACTGGTGGTCGTTATATACATAAACGGTAAGTACCGGCCCGAAAATTTCTTCGCACATGGTGATATAGTTCGGGTCTTTTACCAAAATAACCGTGGGCTCTATAAAAAAGCCCTCGGTTTTGCTATAATTTCCGCCGGCAATAATCTCGGCATCGGGGTGGTTTCGGGCGGCTTCAATATATTGAGCAATTTTATCAAACGATTTTTCGTCTATAACGGCATTAATAAAGTTGCCAAAATCTTCCACCGTACCCATTTTAAACTCCATCAGGTCTTCGGTGAGCAGTTCGCGCACTTCCATCCAAAGGCTTTTGGGTATATAGGCTCTTGATGCGGCCGAGCATTTCTGCCCCTGATATTCAAAAGCACCTCTGGAGAGTGCGGTGGCCACAAACTCGGGTTTTGCCGATGGATGTGCAACAACAAAATCTTTACCGCCTGTTTCGCCCACAATGCGCGGGTAGGTTTTATAAGTGGCAATATTGCTGCCAATGGTTTTCCACATGTACTGAAACGTGCCGGTTGAACCGGTAAAGTGTATGCCGGCAAAATCGGGGTGGGCAAAAACGGTATTGCCTACCGTAGGGCCGTCGGTGTAAACAAGGTTTATTACTCCATTGGGCAGGCCGGCTTCGCGCAGCACCGCCATTATAATATTGGCCGAATATATTTGTGTTTCGGCCGGTTTCCACACCACCGTATTGCCCATAAGGGCGGGAGAGGTTGGCAGGTTGCCGGCAATGGCGGTAAAGTTAAAAGGGGTAATGGCCAGTACAAACCCCTCTAAGGGGCGATATTCCATGCGGTTCCAAACGCCTTTGGAAGAAGCGGGCTGGTTGGCATAAATTTGCTGCATAAAGTAAGCATTATACCGCAAAAAATCTATCAGCTCGCAAGCAGAGTCAATTTCTGCCTGATATGCGTTTTTGGATTGCCCCAGCATGGTGGCCGCATTAATGGCATAACGGTAGGGTCCGGCTAATAAATCGGCTGCTTTGAGGAATATCGTTGCGCGGTGTTCCCATGGCATTTCTTCCCATGCCGGTTTGGCCGCAAGGGCAGCATCTATAGCCTGCGCCACATGCTGGCTGTTGCCCCTATGGTAGTGCCCAAGGGTATGTGCTCTTTCGTGCGGAGGGTGTATGGCTACTAAGTTGCCTGTTCGCACTTCATTGCCGCCAATGTACATGGGTATATCGGCAACAACCGATTTTGCCGCTTTAAGGGCTGCTTTTAGGGCTGTTCTTTCCGCGCTTCCGGGAGCATAGGAAAGTACAGGTTCGTTTTGAGGCTGTGGTACGGAAAAAAAGCCTGTAAGCATAGGAAAAAATTTTGAGGGCTTTGGCAGCGGTTAAACAATTTTTTTGCGCCACAAAAATACGCCATAAAGCGCGGTTTATACAACAAACTGCAAGGAAAGTGAACCGAAAATCTATTTTTTACCCCGTACTGCCGCTCTTGCCGCCTTTGCGTGGTGTATAATGCTTACGGCGGCAAGCCTAACAAAGCAATTTTAGTCTTTTGCCCGTTGCAAAAAGGGTTCTATATCGGGGCAGTTGTTGCCCAACAGCCGGTACAACAAATCCATGGGCGTATCGGAAAATACGGCAATAATGTGTGCCTGATAGAGCGTTGCTCCGTGAAAAAAACCCTGTACCAGAGCCAACTTACCCATTTGAAGGGGTTCTATGGTAATGGGCATGGGGCTTCGGGCTTCTATCATGCGAATGCCGGTAAGCGGAACATCCCAGCCGTTCATAGTAAGTACGCTGGAAACGGGGTGCATGGCAGGATTGAACTGTAACACCCCGATGAGTGTTTGCAAATTGGTTTCTTTGGCAGCCCGGGTCAAAATTGAGTCGGACGGGTTAAAAGGCAGGAGTGCGGTTTGGCGATTTGACGGATTTAAAATCACCTCTATATATTTGATTGAAACAGGTGGTTGCGGTGTGTTTTGGGGTTTGTCCATGGTGGTTAGCGGTGTTTTTGAAGTGCTGCAGGCGGTGGTTATGACCAGAACTTGCACCACAAAACAGGTAACGGTTAAGAAAAACAAGCTCCTGTTGCTCATTGAGTGAAAATTGAAATTAGTTAGGTTATATTGCAGTGACAATGCTACCTTTGTAAACGGTAAAAGTACATAATAATATGCCGGGTTTTACCAACCGCCTATTTTTTAATGATCAAAACACCCTAAAATTTAATGCAACGCCATGAGCCAATATATAACCATACCCGTTGACCACGAAATTGCACTAAAACCGGCAGAACCGGCCAATGCGGCCGCCCTCTACGCGCTGATAGAAAGCAGCCGAAGTTATCTTGCGACCTGGCTGCCATGGGTAATGTACAGCATAAGCGCCAAACAAACCGAGCAGTTTATAAGACAAACCACCTCGAAAAAAAACAGGCTGGAGCAGGTAGTGTATGCCATTTGGTACAAAAACCAAATTACCGGGCTGATTGATTTGCATTTTATTGATACTTTTAACCGCAAAGCCTATATTGGTTATTGGCTGGGACAATCCTGGCAGGGGCGCGGTATTATGACACGTGCCTGCAGGGGTTTAATTGACATGGCTTTTGATTTTTATGACCTGAACCGTATTGTAATTAGATGTGCCGAAGGCAATGACAAAAGCAGCGCCATACCCCTGCGGCTGGGTTTTGCCTACGAAGGCACCGAACGACAAAGCGAGTGGCTCAATGGACGCTTTGTAAATTTACGGGTTTACAGTATCTTAAAACAGGACTGGAAGTAACAAACTATATTGCCATTTTTGGGGACGGTACATGTACAATGTTATTTTTCGTAATTTTGCGGCGCTATTTAAAAAAAAACGCATCAAAACATGCATTTTCTAAACTTGCTGGTAACAGTGTTGTACATGCTGTATGTACAACCTTTATTTGTAACAGGAAACAACAACATTTACCCACAGCCCGACCATGCGCTTTGCACCGGCCTGCCAATGCATGTAGTAATGATTGGCATTGACGGGCTTACCACAGACGGATTGTTGCGTGCAAGTACTCCTGTAATAGATGGATTGCGCAAAAACGGAGCATGGTCTATGCAAGTGCAACCGGTACAGCCAACCCTAAGCAGCCCCAACTGGGCGTCTTTGTTAACCGGTGTATTACCGGAAGTACACGGCATTTATAAAAATGGATGGAAAGCGCCAGATACAGGAAAAACAACCTCCTCCAACAGCGGTTATGAACTACCGGTGCCCTCTTTGTTTGAAATTTTGCGCCGCCAACACCCCCATGCCACCACCGCCTGCTTCTACCAATGGCAAGATTTGAAACGGCTTATAGAACCCTTCGCACCTGGCAGGTTTACGCACACTGGCAACGAATCTATGACAGTTAACTGCGCAGCCCGATATATTAAAAAACATAAGCCCGCGTTTACTTTCCTGCACCTTGATAATGTGGACCATGCCGGACACATTTTCGGTTATGGGTCAAAGGCTTATATTGAAGCCATAGAAACTACCGATGCGCTGCTCAACCGCATAGTAGCTGCTGTCAATAAATCGGGAATGGCGGCGAATACCGTTTTTATTATTACCACCGACCATGGCGGTATTGACCACAACCACGGCGGCCAAACACCCGAAGAATGCAACACACCCTTTATCATTTGCGGGCCGGGCATAAAAAAAGGTTATGCCATTCAAAACAGCCTCCAAATTTATGATATAGCCCCAACCGTTGCCAAGTTATTGGGCTTGCAACCACCTGCGCACTGGGCCGGAAACCCCGCTATGGAGTTGTTTGTAAATCACGGCAGGCTGGTAGCCGCACCTTGAAAAGCCAGAAACTTCAACGCCGAAGACAACCCTATTTTTGCTGCCCCACACTTGCAAGCGCCCTTTTGATATATTCAACAATATTTATCTGCTTTTTAATGTCGTAATTTAAGCGCTTCTGTGCTTCCTTGTTTTCTGCCAGTTGCGCTTCTGTACGTTGCATAGCTGCACGAAGGTTGGTAAGCTCTTCCATTAGTCCGGTTTCGGTATCCTTCAAGTCGGTTCTTGCGTTGTCAAGTTCCAACAAGTTGCCTTCCTCATTCATAAGCACATTTTTATAGGCTCTTACAGATTCGCTAATGGCAAAATCGAGCAATATTTTTTGCATAACCGCAAATTTAGCAGCATCGGTTTTTGAGCTAAGGTAAGTACCGCCGCCTATATCGGCCTGCAATTTCAATAAAGCGCCTTTATCGTTTCCGTCAATTTTTGAGTATAGGTTTACCAACGCCCCCACTCCGTTAATATTTGCGCCGCCGGTATAAAACTCCCCTCTGGTGCCTTTGGTTTTGCCCTTAAAATTCTTAAGGTATTTTACCCACGCTTTTTCAACATTTTTCAGGTCGGCTGCCGGTATGTTAATTCTTATGGTTGGACCTTGATGCGAATATATAGTTTCATAACTTTCGGCAATTTCAATTTTGGGCGGTTCGGGCATAGGCGCAAGGAGCGAGTCGGCGGACTGCTGCTGCTTTACCGAAGCCGGAGGGGTAACAGGTGCATTGCCTTTTGGAGGTTGCGCCTGAACCCGAAATAAAATACCCATACTCAAAATTGCTGCAAAGACCCATAAGGTAAACACAGTGCGCATTAGTTGTTTCATAGTGAAGTGCAATACAGTTTAAATGATAGAAAAATAAAAAAGCATAACCGTTGTGCCAAACAAATGCCAAAACAAACTTTTTGGTAACCTGCCACAAGTTGTAGTGCGATGAATGCAGGCAGACCGGGTAAAAAACGCCGCCTTGCCGCAAAAATAACCTGACAAGTTACGGCAAATGCAATAAAACGCCCAAAAGTACAAAAGAACCGCTATTTTTACTGCAAAATACAGATTATAGCTGTATAGTTAAACTGTTTTACCCAAAAATAAAGACATTTTGTTACTTAAACCGGCAGCCATATTGTGTACAGGGGCAGCAGTGGCATTGCTGCTGGCTTTTACTGTGTTTGCCCCGCCGCAAGGCATTGACCCAACCGACAGCTTATATGAAACAGCCAATAGGCTGCAAAAACAAAACTTGCCCGATAGCGCGATTGCCTTATTCCAACAGGCTGCCAACGGTTACAAAACAGCCCGAAACTGGCAGCAATGGTTTGACTGTATAAATAAAGTGCGCGAAATTTATAAATCGTCCCGCAACTTTCAGGCTTCTGTTCAGCACATGCAACAAGCCGCCCAAATTGCCCTTTCAGAAATTGGCGCTACCGATACCATTACCGCCCGGGTACTTACCCGGTTGGGCACCGCCTACGATATATGGGGCAAATTCGACAGCGCCATGATTGCCTACCAACAGGCGGTTGCCATTTTTGAAATACACCACGTTGAAGATGCCACCGTAGCCACCCTTCAAAAAAATATTGGCAACATTTACGGCCGCCGCATGGATTACCAGCAGGCTACCGACCACCTGAGCGAAGCCCTGCGCATACGCCTGCAACTGAACGACGTGGAAGTAGCCGCCCGTATCTACAACGATTTGGGAATTGTTTACCAAAACTGGAACGATTTTGACAAAGCGTTGGAACAATTTAACCGCGCCCTTGCACTGTTGAAACCCGATGATGGTTTCAGGGCGGTGGTGTTTACCAATATTGCCGCCTCATACCAGGGGCAGCAGCAGTTTGGTAAAGCCGGCAGCTACCTGCAACAAGCGCTGCAACTGTTTATTCACCAATACGGAAACACGCATGAGTATGTATCTGCCGCCTATCTTTCTATGGCGCAGGTGCAACAGCAGCAGGGCAATTTCGACCAGGCCATTGCAGGTTACCGCCAATCGCTTAACATTGCCAAACAACTCTACGGAGATAAACACCGCGATATTACCCGTATTTATGCAGGAATAGCCGGCGCTTATGCCGATATTAGCCAGCCGGCACAGGCTTTGCAATATTACCAAAATGCCCTTACTGCCCTACTGCCTTTCTTTAACGATACGATGCCAACCGCCAACCCATCGGAAAAACACTTTATACCCGACCCCTGGCTTTTCGATATTCTGCAATCAAAGGGCGAAGTTTGGCTGCAACTATACCGGCATCAACCCGATACCGTGCTGCTGCACCGGGCGCTGTCCTGTTTCGGGTTGGCCGCAAAACATATTAATTTTTTGCGCCGCAGTTATGCATCGGAACTATCAAAACTCAAACTGTCAAACCTCACCTATTCCAACTTTGAACGTGCCATGTGGGCTGCTACACAACTATATGCCCATCAACCCAACCAGCACATGGCAGATACCGCTTTGCTTTTTGCCGAGCAGTACAAAGCTGCCGTTTTGCTGGAAAGTGTTCAAAACAACGAAGCCCGCCTGTTTTCCAACCTGCCGCCAAAGCTGCTGGAAGAAGACCGGCAACTGCGCGAAACCCTTGCACAAACAGAACAGCATTATTTTGAAATGCAGCAGCAACAAGCCCCTGATGACAGTTTGCAATTAACCGATAAAAAACTGTTTGACCTGCGCCGGAAAAGCAACCGCCTTACCCAACTCATAGAACAACAGTACCCGCAATACAACCGGCTTAAATTTGAGGCCAAAACAGCCGGCATTGCCGATATATCGGGTAAATTGCTCAACGAAAATACGGCTCTCATTAACTATTTTACCGCCGATTCCTCTATTTATGCCATAGTGGTAACCCGCCCTACTGCTGTTCTGTACACATTGAACAAAACGCCTGCTTTTGAACAAGACCTCGATACAATACGCACCCTGCTTTCGCAACCCGGTGCAGTACAACGGAATACAAAACAGGCTTTTGCCGTATTTACACAATGTGCACACCGCCTGTATAATACCCTTCTGCAACAGCCTTTGGCACAAATGCCCGCAGGAATAAACCGCCTCATCATTGTGCCCGATGGAAAACTGGGTTACCTTCCCTTTGAAATACTGCTGCCAACCCTCCCCGACAGCACCCGTGCCGATTTCAGAACCTTGGCACCGCTGTACCTGTTGCAGCGCTATGCCATAAGCTACGGTGCATCGGCAACATTGCTGCTGGAGCAACAAACAGCTGCCCACCACCAAACAGCCGCCAAACTGTTTGCCGGTTTTGCTCCCCAATATATACAGCAGCCGGGCAATAACAACCCGCCACAGGATACACAGGCACAACTGCAAGGCGCTGTAGAGGAAGTAGCGCAAATTGCCCAGCTTACCGGCGGCCAGGCTTTTTTAGACCAAACTGCCACCAAAGAACGTTTTAAGAACATGGCCGGTAAGTATAAAATTATACACTTAGCCATGCACGGCGAGGTAAACGACCAAAACCCCATGTACTCAAAGCTGCTGTTTACCCAACCTCCCGGCGCGAGCGCAGATGAAGCTGAACTGAATACCTACGAGCTTTACACCATGAACCTGAACGCCGATTTGGCAGTGTTGAGTGCGTGCAGCACCGGAGAAGGACAGGTTCAGAAAGGCGAAGGAATTATGAGCCTGTCGAGGGGCTTTATTTATGCCGGCTGCCCCAGCATAGTAATGAGTTTATGGAAAGCAGCCGATGCCAGTACCCGGCAAATTATGCAAACTTTTTACCAGAATTTAATGCAGCAAAAAAACAAAGATGTTGCCTTGCAAGAAGCCAAACTTGCTTTTCTCGCCTCTGCCGACCGTCTTACCTCCTACCCTTTTTATTGGGCAACCTTTGTGCAACTGGGCAACACACAACCCATACCCACCCAACATGCGTTTGTTTTTTGGCTTTTATGCCTGTTGCCCGCCACAGTGCTGGCATTTTACGGCTGGCACCAGCTTAAACGCAAAACCCGCAACACCTGAGGTAAAGTGCAGCGGGCGGCATTGCTTGTATTAGCATAAAACAGCAATCAATAAACCAGCGCATTATGCCATGCCCCCTCGGGGCGGTTGCTTTCTACAAATTTAAGGGCGTTGTATGCAGCATTCTGCCGAAAAAATGTTGATGTGGCACTGAAGTTATAGTTGTCAACGGCTGTATTTGCTTCGGGCTTAATAATTGGTGATTTGCCGGTAATGTTAAACATAAACTGCAACTCGCCACAACCAACGGGGCTGGGTAAGGTGAAATTTTCAATCATTACAATAAACACCTTGTTTTCTGGCAAGTTGCCACTTATGGCATAGCCAAGGGTGTAATAGTTGGCATCGTCAGGTGTTGTAATGCCACTTATGGTTACGGTTAATCCGCTTGCCAGCTGAGGGTTATGTAAGCGCCCGTTTACCATGTCATACTTGTATATTTTAATATTAGCTGTCACCGAAGCCGCAAAATCTGCCGGCACAACCATAGATTTAGGAAACATCACAACACCCGAAATTTGGGTGGTATTGCCGGCCCAAACAGCCGTAAAACAAAAAATGCCGGTAACAAAAAGAATTGCTGGTAATGTTGCTTTCATAGTTTTGAATTTTTAGATGGTTTATTTATGTTGTTTTCGGTAATTGGTAAACCGACGGGCGCAATTGTAACCGTTTGCTGACAATTTTTTTAACAAAAGCGCCAGCGCCCATCATCAGCAAACTCTGTTTTATGACCACACTGCCGTTTGCCTGCATAACCCGAAGCAAAACCATTCCGGTTTGTGCAAGGCAGGTTTTCCAAAGGATACCTAACGCGGTAAAAACAAAACGGCCCCTTGCCAAAAGACAAAGGGCCGGAGCAGTTAGTATATTAATAGAAAACTGGTACAGACAAGCATTAATAAGGAATGGCCTGTTTATCGGCGGTAAAGTTGTAGTTTTCAAATACTTTATCGGAACTGGTAAGAACGGCAATAAGCGTTTGGGGGTTGGTAGCAAACACCATGTGTATGCCACCCAGTCCGCCGCAACTTTCCACGCAAAAATCACCTATACCCACAACAATGGGTTTGCCTGTTGGCATACTGCCGCTCAACACGTAGTTAAACTTATAATAAGCCGATGAAGCAGTAGTAGCATCAGTAATGGCAATGCTCAGGTTATTCAACAATTGGGGATTTTTAAGTTGTCCGTTTACCAAATCGTACTTGTAGGCTTTCATGTTTGTTTTTACCTTGTCGGTAAAATTGGCCGGCATACCCAGCGATTTTGAAAAAGTAATGGTGCCGGTAATTTGCGATGATGCCAAAACTGCCACAATTCCTGGGTTAACGGCAATGTTTTGGAAATTGGAATTGGCAGGCGACAACTGTATGTTGTTACTTTGGGCAAAGGCAGCATGGGCAAAGGCAGCAAAAAGGGCTAAAAAAACAAATGCTTTTACAAAGGTTTTCATGGTTTTGTTGTTTTTTGTTGTAAGTTAATTTTGTGTTTTTGTGGCTTTCTGTTTTCGGGTTTTCAAAAGTTGGTAAATCAAGGCAGGCATCTGTAACCGCCGGAGTCAGTTTTTTTTTCAACTTACCTGTTTTTGTATTGCCCTTAAACCCTTTCCAACTCAACCATACAAGCATTGCCCCCGTTTAACAGCTATGAATTACCTGGCGCATTTCTACTTAGACCATACCGACCCCCGACCGCATTTTACCGCCGGCGCTATGTTGCCCGATTTGGGGCGCAGTTTTGGGAAAGGTTACCGCATACAGGCAATTCAGCTACCACCCCAAACAAGTACACAACCCCTGCTGCATGAAGTAAATGCCGGTGTAGCACGGCACCACCATGCCGATAAATTTTTTCATACTTCGGCATTTTTCAGACGTCATTTTGAGTTGGTGAAAAGCAACATATATAAGGCAAACCTGCAAAGCATACCCAAATACACCTACTTTGTTGCCCACGTTCTGCTCGAAATGCTTATAGACCGACTGCTTATGAAACAGCACCCGCAATTATGCAACCACTACTATAATGCCCTGCTGCAAACCAATACAGCAATCATAGGCAATTACATGCAGTTGTGGGGTATGCAAAAGAAAGAAACCCGGCAATTTATAGGGCATTTTGAATTGTTTTGTACAAATAAATATTTATACCACTATCAAACCAACTCGGGTTTACTGTATGGCTTAGAGCGCATGTACCGACGGGTAATGCCGGGAAGTTTTTCGGAAAATGACAAGCAACAATTAGAGGCATGTATAGCTGTTTGTGAGCAGGCCATGGAAGAAGACCTGCATGCACTGTTTGCGCCCGTTGGGATGTTTGGCAAAGAGGACTGGTGACAAGACCAATTTACTGCCAATGATGCTTGCCAAATTAGGTAACATAAGCGCTAAGTTTGCTTACGGGTGTGGGTGGTTGGGGTGTGCCCGTCCTTTAATTTCGCCTTTCTGAAATGCTTTTTCCAGTTCCTGTTGTTCGCGTTCTTCTTCGGCGGTAAGAGGAGTAGTGTCTAATTTGTTTAAATCGGGTTGGCCGGCGCGCACCCAGGCTGTGTACCAAAAACTGCCCACGTTAATTACCGCATCGCGCATACGGCGTTCAATCATTCCGTTCAGCATATCGGAATAATTCTTTGAAAAATCTTCACAATAAGTTTGTACTATGGTTTGTGCGCGGGTTTCGTAGCAGTATTTTTCGTCTGTACTAGAGGCAAGAGTAAGTTCGCGTTCAAAATTCAGCACCGAGTCAACAGCATTGGCACTTTCCAGCACAAATTTCCAGATGGTTTCGTTGGGTTTGCTTACATACCTTGCTTTACCCACCCAATAGTCATAGTTATCACCAAACAGTTCCGGAATTCTTGACTCCCAAAACCCATGTATGCCCTGTTGATTGGTTTTTTGCCCGTTGTAATTGCTGCTGGTATGCAGGGGCACATGTGCATCGGCAATATAATGACCTATTTCGGCCGACAGACGTAATACGCGGTTGGAGTTACCTTCTTTAAATGCATCGGTAAGGCGGAAAAGCATGAGTTCAACATGCCATGGCACAATGCCGTGCGCTTTGAGGGTGTCTTCGGTAAATTTTGAAACCGCTTCGTCCCAACGGTGGGGCATTTCGGTAAAGGGGTAAGTGCCGTAGCGGTCAAGGTCTATATAGTGACGGGGCGCTTCGTCAACGGTGGCATAGCGGCGCTTATCCGGGTCAACGGCGTGTTCGGTTATAAATTCAATATTTTCTTTATAAAATCCAATCATTTCGGGTGGCAGGGTAAAAACAGCCAAGCGATTGATACGTTTATGCGCCCAAAACCCCCATGCGTTTGCCGGTTGCACAAAAATCCACAACAACAGGGGCAGCATAAGGCCCGAAACAAAAAGAAAAATGGCTACTCTTGCAATACGTTTATTCATAAACAACAGTTAATACGAACAGTTATAACAGGGCATAATAAATCTTTAGCAGTTATAAGGTTTTAAAGGCATTGAAATAGCCAACCTGTCAAGATTACATAGCAGTGCTAATGGTTACCATGGGCTAAGGTAAGGCAAAAAGATGTATATTAATAACCCCTGTAGCAAAAAACTGCCTTGAACCTGAAGTATGGCATATATGTAACGTTGTGCTTTTGCAGGAAGCTGGTATAAAACGCTCATTACCAAACTATTGTTGCCTCTCTATTCTTTCTTTTTTTACCAACCGGCGGGCATGTTTAAGGGTAGGCACATTGCTGGTCCATTGCGGCAGGGTAGCGGTTATGGCAATTTCTTCAAGAGCTTCGGCTACCATAAAAACGGCAGCAAATCTGAATGGCCATGGTGTAATATTAAAAAGCAGCAACAACGATGAAAAGCCCATTAGAACCCCCGATGTTTTTGCCATGTAGGTATGGTAACTGGTAATTCGGCCATATTTCACCAAACCAAAGGCAATAGGCACAATTAATGCCAGCAGTATCATGGCAACATATACCCTTTCTTGAGCAATAACATGGGGCCAAAGCAGCCATGCGCCCAATGGTGTGGTAATAAACAAGGTAAGGTCGGCCCAACTGTCTAATTTTGTTCCCAACTGCGAGGTTTGCTGCAATTTTCTGGCAATAAACCCATCAATGGCATCGGAAAACAGGGCGGCAGCAAGGCAGTACAGGAAAGCCATTTGCTGTCCCTGCCATGCTAAAACAGGCAGCAGCAATGCCATGCAAAGGCGGAACACGCAAAGCGCATTTGCTAAATTGATTGAGGAGGTGCTTGCTGTTGGCATGGCGTTTCGGACTAAGCTGGCTGATAGCGTTCAATAAGCATGGCATGGCCGTGTGCGCCGGCGGCGCAGGCGGCAATTAGCGCTCTTTTTCCGTTCTCCTGAATGAGGCGGTTGGCAGCGGTGGTGAGCAGGCGGGCGCCGGTAGCGCCAAAGGGGTGCCCTATGGAAAGTGAGCCGCCCCAAAGGTTAAATTTATCCATTGGAATGTGTCCGATTGCTTTTTTTAAGCCCAGTTTTTGTTGTGCAAATTCATCGGATGCAAGGCATTTAAGGTTGGCCAAAATTTGTCCGGCAAATGCTTCGTGAAATTCAAAAACATCAATATCATCGGGTTTATATTTGGTTTTCCCAAGCAATTTTGCAGTAGCATATGCAGGTCCAAGCAATAATTCTTCTTCAAGGTCTTGCCCGGTAAAGGTAAAATCAACAATTACCGCTTTGGGGGTTAGCCCCAGTTCAAGGGCTTTTTCTTCGGTGGTAAGCAATACTGCTGCTGCGCCATCTGTTAAAAAAGAAGAGTTGGCGGCAGTAAGAGTACCAAATTGACGGTCAAAAGCGGGGCTAAGTTTGGCAATGCCTTCGTAAGTAGTATCGGGTCTTATGCCGTTGTCTTTCGCAATTGGCAGGAACGACGGCGGTATGGCCACCGGGGCAATTTCGTTTGTCAGATTGCCGTTTTCGGCGGCTTTTCCGGCAAGTTGATGGGAGCGCACAGCAAATTCATCTTGTTCCTGCCTTGAAACACCGTATTTGGCTGCCAGAATTTCGCAATCCTGCCCCATGGTTCGGTTGGTGCTATACTCGGCAATGGCAGGTTTATCCGGGATAAAATCGGTGGGGCGCAAGGTTGATGCGAATTTAAGCATATCCATGGTTCCTCTGAGTTTTTGCGCCTTAAACAATTTGTTGCGCATGGCTTTGGTAAACCCAATAGGGGTATCGGAGGCGGTATCTACACCGCCGGCAATTACCACCTGTGCATGTTGTGCCATGAGAGCATACACCCCGTCGGCAATAGCGCGGTTGGCCGAAATACAAGCCATGGTAACAGTATGGCAAGGAGTGGTATTTGGAATGCCGGCGGTAAGGGCAGCTTCGCGGGCTACGTTGCTGGTACGCAGGTTAGAAATTACGGTTCCCATAACCACGGCATCGGTATGGCGGGGGTCTAAACCGGTTTTATCGAGCAGGCCCTTAATGGCAAACTGTCCAAGTTCATACGACATTAAATCCATATAATCTGTGCCCGACTTTAAAAAAGGCGTGCGGCAACCATCAACCAACACAATTCTGTTTTTTTTCATGTAATACCTTTTTTGTTGATACAAGGAGTGGTACAATACAACTTTGGGGTAAAGGTACAAAAAAGGGTGTAAATTTAAAACAGCGTATTCAACCACCTGCTTAAAACCCGGCAACTGGTGTTGGGTAAATTTTTTACAAAAAAATGTCAAAGAGAGCATTTAACCTGACAGAACAGATATTTTTTGTACTTTTGTGGGCTGTTTCGCCCAAACCTAACAAAATATGAATACAACAATAAAAGCTGTTTATGCCTTAGATAATACGCAAGACAAAAGCAGCGGTCATCATCATATATATCCGCCTCAAAACGAAGCCACCCCGGCCAATAGATTGTTTATTGTAAGCGCCGGTATTGGGTTGGAAGAGCATACGCACAACATGGCTACCATTGCCAACAATACCTTTGTGCGCATACTTACCGGTTCAACAAGGCTTAAAACCGAGCGTTTGGGGCAGGTTGTGATGAATGATGCACTGCGCCTGGCTGAGCGTGAAGCACAAAAATACCTGAACCAATACCCGCGCCTTGCCGGTGTGTATGGGGTGTTGGCGCTTTCGCATTTTAACTCCGATGGCAGTATTACCTTAGCCTGGGTGGGTAATTGCAGGGCATACCATATAAGGCAGGGCAGAATTTTGTACCAAACCGAAGACCATGTTGCCAATATGATGATGCAGGACAAGGTTATAACCGTTCCGCGCGGCATTAACGGCACCGAACCGGCCTGGGCCAGTGTTTCTACCATTACCAACATTCAGGCAGGCGACTTGCTGCTGCTTTGTACGCCTACTGTTGTTGCTGCCACAGGCGAAGAGCAACTTGCCCAAATTTGCACTCATGCAACCGATGGGCAGGCATTGTACCAAAGCATAGCTGCCAAGCTGCAAAGCACCCCCGAGTTTGAAACCACCAATACTGCACTGTTTGTAGTACAAATAGAAAACTCGGTTTTGACCAATGCAAAAGGTAATTTGCAACATGCCGACAACAACCTTTCCTCTTATGCCGATTTGTTTCACCATAGCAGTCAGTCTAAAACAATGGGAGTTGGCCGCGATGCCATGCTGAAAGCCGGCATTGTACTTACCGCCATTTTGGTGCTAACGGCCAGTAGTTTTTTGTTGTACCGCTACTTTAGCAACCAGCCCGAACGGATGGTTAACAACCTTATTAGCGAAGCACAAGCTTTAGCCGGTGAAGGCAACTATACCAAAGCTATTTCGGATCTTGAAAAAGCCCTGTCTATTGAGACATCTGATACCGAAGCGCTGAGCACTGCCCAATATATGTTGCAAAAAATGCGGCAGGCTATAATAGTTACTCAGGGCGACTCGCTTTTTGACGCAGGCGAATTTTTTGAAGCCAAAACTATTTATGAACGGGCCTATACCATGGATACCGACAATTCCGATGTTCAAAACAAGGTAAACCAAATAAAAAAACTGATTGACGACGAAAAAAAGACTCGTCTTAAAAAAGCCGATAGCCTCTATACCGTAAAAGATTATGCCAGCGCCCGAAATGCACTGCTGGAAGCCTTGTTTTACGACCAAACTAACAAGCGCATATTGGATAAAATAAATGAGTGCAATACCCGCCTTAAAGAAGACACGCTTTCTGCCGCCAATGCCATTAAACAGGCAACTACTTATGTTCGCTCGTTGAAAGATACCTTAAAATAACCTTTTGCGCATAAAAAACCAGACAATGCTTATGGTAAGCACGGCAGCAAACAGTACTACCCTTGCAAAAGCATGAGGGCTTTCCTGCCCTAACAAGGGCACATTCATGCCGTAAAAACTGGCTACCAAAGTTGGAACCATTAACACAATGGTAATGGAGGTAAGCCGCTGCATAATGGTGTTCATGTTGTTTGATATAATAGAGGCAAAGGCATCCATGGTAGCATTGAGAATGTTGGTGTAAATTTGAGCCATTTCCTGTGCCTGATTCATATCAATCATAATATCGGAGAAAAAATCTTTTTCCTCTTCCCTGTCATTGATGTTTAAAAAATCGGTGCGTTGCATACGCAGCATGGTAAGTTCATTGTCGCGCAGGGTGGTTACAAAATAGACCAGACTTTTTTGCAGGCGCATTAGTTTAGACAGCTCCTGATTGCGTACTGCGGTATAAAGTTCTTTTTCGTACAAATTGCGCTGATGGTTCATATTTTTGAGAAAGTGCAAAAAATAATGCACTGTTCTTTCAAAAAACAGCAGGATGAAGAGGCTATGGTCGCCGGTTTGAAAACTTTTTACATCGGAATTGAGAAAATGGTCAACCACCAAGTTTTTAAAAGCCGAAATGGTTACAATATAATCATCTACCTCCACAATACCCACAGGTGCGGTAATATATAGGGCTTCGTGTCCGTTTTCGTCTTCATTTTCATTTTTTATGGGAATGTTTACCACAATAAAGCGTACTCCCTCTTCCTGTTCATACCTTGAACGTTCATCAATATCGAGTGAGTCAATGAAAAAATCGGTAGAAATATCCAGTTCATCGCTGAGTTTCTTTAATTCCTCGTGTGTATAAGGCGGGTACACATTTATCCAAGCCCCTTTTTCGGGCTTGCCAAGCTCTTTCAGAACGCCGTGCTTTTCTTTAATGTAGTACTTTATCACGAGCAACAGAATTAAACAATAATGAAACGTGCAAATGACCGGGCATATTTGCCAAGCCGATTAAATGTTTGGGGCATGTTTTTTTCAGATGGCTATTGTTCCTTTAAATACAAAGGTGGCAGGGCCGTTGAGCCATATATCTGTAAAGCGGTTTTGGTGGTTGTTTAATTGGACCCAAAGTTGCCCGCCCTTTGTTTCTACCGGAACGGTAACTGTTCCCAGCCGGTTTTGCAACATGGCAAAGGTAATAGCTGATGCCACAACGCCCGTTCCGCAGGAATAGGTTTCATTTTCAACCCCCCGTTCATAGGTAGCAACGGCAATGCCCTGTGCATTGAGTTGTACAAAATTAACATTAATGCCTTGTTCTTTGAAATTAGGGCTGTATCTTATTTGAGCGCCCTGTTCAAATACATTTATGTTGTTTAAACCGTTTACTATTTTTACATAATGCGGCGAGCCGGTGTCTATCACATAATCGTTTTGGTATAACTGCACCTGTTCAACAGGCTGCATTTCTAATGAAACCATGCCCGTTTGTGGGTCAATGGCAGCCCGGTGCAAGCCATCAGCAGCAATAAAACGGGTAGTGTTGTCTGTAAAAACACCTACTGTCCGGGCAAAAGCTACGGCACACCGCCCGCCGTTTCCACACATGGTGCCTTCTTTTCCATCGGCATTATAATACACCATTTCAAAATCATAGCCGGCCCGGTTTTGAATAAGTATAACCCCATCGGCCCCTATACCAAAACGGCGGTGGCACCACAAGGCATATGCATCGGTATAAACGCGTGGCAACAACATACTGCGGTTATCTATCATGATAAAGTCGTTGCCGGTACCGTGGTATTTTTCAAAAAAAATGTCCATATGTTCATTTAAAAAATTAAGAAACAGAGTTTAACCGATAACAGATGCGCAGAATACTTTGGCGATTTAAAGGGAGAAAAATTGGGAACTTATTATTGAATAACCCGATTTTTCTACTACTACTTGGAGGTGCGCAAAACAACCGGTAAATGCAACCGGTTACCGATTGGTTTTTAATAGCCGGGCATTGCCGCCCGATGTGTCGGAGGCGGTGTCTGGTAGTGCTTTGGCATTGGTTATTGTTGCCGAGTCTGCGGGAAGCGGCTGTTTCACTGCACCCGGACCTTCTCCTATTACAAAGGCTACATAGGCCAAAACAGCTATTAATATAAAAGAAAAGGCAGAAAATTTCCACCCCCAAATATTACCCTGCGGGTTGTAAGGATTTTGGCGGCTGTTTTCATTTTGGAATTCCATGAGGCAGTTTTTTAAAAATGGTTAACTGTAAATTGCTTTTTATTGGGTTCATGCTGCCATTAATCTTGCAATCGACAGGGTTGCGGCATATTTACAATGCTATATGCTACAACTTGCAGTTAGTACAAATGGTTCAGTATTGAAGCAAATCAAGCAAGTATTGCCCGTAGCCGCTTTTAAGCAACGGGTGCGCCAATCGCTCTAACTGTGCCGCATCAATAAATCCTTTTCGGTAGGCTATTTCTTCTATACAACCTACTTTTAAACCTTGTCTTTTTTCCAATACATGCACAAATTGACTGGCTTCCATTAGCGACTCAAAGGTTCCGGTATCAAGCCAGGCAGTGCCGCGATCCAGCACGGCTACATGCAGCTGGTTTCGGCGCAGGTACTCACGGTTTATATCGGTAATTTCGTATTCTCCGCGTTTGCTTGGTTGCAGGTTTCGGGCAATTTCAATAACTGAGTTGTCGTAAAAATACAAGCCGGGCACTGCATAGTTGGATTTTGGCTGCAGTGGTTTTTCTTCAATAGAAACGGCTTTGTTGTTTTGGTCAAACTCTACCACGCCGTATCGTTCGGGGTCAGATACATGGTAGGCAAAAATTAAGCCGCCTTCTACCTGTGTGCACTCTTCCAGTTGACTTTCAAATTTGGTGCCGTAGAAGATGTTGTCGCCCAAAACCAAAGCTGCTTTATCCTTGCCAATAAAATTGCCGCCTAATACAAAAGCCTGCGCCAGCCCGTTGGGCACCAACTGCTCTACATAAGAAAAAGTGCAGCCAAAAGACGAGCCATCTCCCAATAAATGCCGGAACAGGGGCAGATGCTGCGGGGTAGAAATGAGCAATATTTCATTAATACCTGCCAGCATTAGGGTAGAAAGCGGGTAATAAATCATGGGCTTGTCGTAAATGGGCATTATTTGTTTGCTGATTGCATAGGTAATGGGGTGCAACCGAGTGCCCGAACCGCCCGCAAGTATAATTCCTTTCACGTTTTATCTAATTTGCCTCAAAAATACCTTTTATTTAGCGTTCTACCATATAAATTTGGCAAAAAGATGCATAACATGTTTATTTAATGCTGTGTGGCTGATGTGCAAGACTTCCATGATCCGAAATAATTGCCTCTGCCTCAATTTCTACCAGCAAGCCGGGGTTAATAAGCCCCGATACTTCCACCATAGTTGCTGCCGGCTTAATGTGCTTAAAAAACAATGCATGTGCCTTACCTACTGCCTCCCAGTTTTGGGCAATGTTTACAACATATATGCGCGTTGCAACAACATCTTGCATGGTTGCACCAGCCTGCAATAGCGCATTTTCTATCTTCTGAAATATGAAAACTGCCTGCTCAAACGCATTGCCCTCATGTTGAACTTCTGCTCCGTTTACCGAGGTAGTGCCCGATACCTTCACCATATCTCCTACCCTTACCGCCCTCGAATAACCAACCATATCTTCCCAAACTGTTTCCGAACCAATGTTTATTCTATTCATACCTGCCGTTTTTTTATTAAACACAAAGATAACGTCAATATTACAAACAAACCTAAGCATAGTAAAATGGAAACTTTTCTGAAACTTAACAGAAAACATATGCTGTATTTCAGTCACACAACTATAGTGAGAGCTAAAACTGCAATTTCTGCGGGCTTTTATGTTTACTAATTGCGGGTTTATGGCTGCAATTCTGAAACATTGCCTATATTTCACACAAAAATAAAATTCTGCTGCTTAACCGTTTAAATACACCAACCAACTTATGAACTGGAAAGACCTTAACCGCACCAAACCCATTGACAGGGTTCTGGAAGAGTTTAAAGCCGGCGGCGGAGATGCCGTTGACGGGCACGGCCAACTAAAACGCCACCTCACCTTAACCGACCTTACCGCTTTTGGCATTGCCGCCATTATTGGTGCAGGCATTTTTGCAGGCGTGGGTAAAGCCTCTTTTAACGGCGGGCCGGCAGTATCTTTGTTGTATATTTTTACCGCCATTGCCTGTGCTTTTTCTGCCCTGTCGTATGCCGAGTTTGCCTCGCGCGTGCCGGTGGCAGGCAGCGCATATACCTATGCCTACACATCCTTTGGCGAATTGGTTGCGTGGATAATTGGCTGGGACTTGTTGTTGGAATACGGCATTGGCAATATTGCCGTTGCTATCTCCTGGTCCGATTATTTTACTACCCTCCTGAAAGGGTTTAACATTCACCTGCCCGAATACCTGACCATGGACGGACTTACCGCCTGGCGGGCTTTTACCGCCGGAGATACGGCATCGGAAGCCTATGCAGCCTGGGTGAATGCACCCCGAATCTTCGGGCTGCCGCTCATTGCCGATTTTCCGGCACTCATGATTGTGTTTATTATTACTATTCTTTGCTATATTGGCATACGCGAGTCGCGTACAGCCAGCAACCTGATGGTGTTGCTCAAATTAGGCGTTATTGTAATGGTTATTTTGATAGGTATATTTTACGTAAACCCGGCCAATTGGGTTCCGTTTGCGCCAAATGGTTTTAGCGGGGTAATGAAAGGGGTGGCCGCGGTGTTTTTTGCCTACATCGGGTTCGATGCAATTTCTACCACCGCCGAAGAGTGTAAAAATCCGCAACGCGATTTACCCAAAAGCATGATTTACTCGCTCATTATCTGTACCGTTTTATATGTAATTATTGCTTTTGTGCTTACCGGCATGGTAAGCTATACCGAATTGAACGTAGGCGACCCGCTGGCACATGTTTTTGCCAAACTTGGTATGAACTGGATTAGCGGCATTATTGCCTTTAGTGCCATTATTGCCACAGCCAGTGTATTGCTGGTATTTCAGCTGGGGCAACCCCGAATTTGGATGAACATGAGCCGAGACGGGCTGCTGCCGCCGGTTTTTGCGCGCATTCACCCTCGGTTTGGCACACCGTCCTTCTCTACTGTTGTTACCGGTTTTTTAGTAGCCATTCCCGCCTTGTTTATGAACCTTACCGAAGTAACAGACCTTACCAGCATTGGAACCCTGTTTGCCTTTGTATTGGTAAATGGCGGCGTGCTGGTTTTGGAGGGCAAAGGCTATCAGTACGGCAAGTTTAAAGTGCCCTATATAAACGGAAAAATTATTATACCCGCCATTGTCGGAGCTCTGTTTTTTGGTTTGTACTGGTTTTTCCCCCATGTGGTAATGGGTTTCCTGAACGATTCAACATCGGGATGGGATAAACTCAAACACCTGCTCCCCTACTGGCTTTTTGTGGCTGTTGCCATTGCGCTTGCCATTCAGGCATTCAGGCATAACCTGTCTGTTTTGCCGGCTTTGGGGCTGCTTACCTGCTTTTATCTCATGACCGAACTTGGCTGGACCAACTGGATGCGTTTCATTATTTGGCTCTTGATTGGCTTAGTAATTTATTTCGGATACAGTTATAAAAACAGCAAACTCCGCAAAGCACACTACTAAAATTTGATGTTTTACTGCTCTGCCAACAGTTTTTCAACCGCTCTTTTTACCCTGCCTGATGTTGGAGAGGTAATGGTATAAAAATAATCTACCACCTCGCCCTTTCTGTTAAGGAGGTACTTGTGAAAATTCCATTTTGGGGTAGAACTAACCCGTCCGTTCTCACTTTTTTCCGATAAAAAGCGAAACAGCGGCGTAATTTTACTGCCCTTTACATGCACTTTGCCAAATACCGGAAAAGTAACACCGTAGTTTCGCTGACAAAATTGACCTATTTTTTCACCTTCAAGGGGTTCCTGTTGGCCAAAATCGTTTGATGGGAAGGCCAATACGGTAAAACCCTTATCTTTGTATGTTTCGTACAATTGTTCCAATTGAGCCAACTGCGGCGTATAACCGCAGGCAGTAGCCGTATTTACCACCAATATTACCTTATCGGAATAATCGGCCAGAGAAACTTTTTTGCCTGCTAAATCTTCCACTTCAAACCGGTAAATGTTTTTTTCGTTCGCAACCATCTTTTTATACAGTTTTTTTATTCTTTTATTAACCAACGTTGCCGCTATTTGTTCATACTTTTGTGTTTATCAACTGTATTTTACCAATTTAATACGCATGAAAAATATTGCTTTTTGTTGCTTTTTATTGTTTGCTTTGCTGTTTGACGCTCCTGCCCTGAAGGCACAGCAGGAATTGTACAGTAGAGTAAAAATTTTTACCGGAAACGACGGCATGGCTTTGTTGTCGGAATTAGGACTTCCGGTTGACCATTGCGACTATAAGCAAGGCGCTTACCTGATAGGTGAATTTTCTGAAACAGAACTGGCGCTCATAGGAGCATCGGGATTTGTTTATGAAGTTTTGCAGCCCGATATGGCGCAGTTCTACCGTCATCGGAACGAAAAACCTTTTCATAACTCCGAAAAATCAGCCGAAGTGCAGGGCATGTGCGAACCGGTTTTATCCAACTTTCCAACCCCTCAACATTTTCAACTGGGTAGCATGGGCGGCTTTTTTACCTATACCGAAATGCTGGCACACCTCGATACCATGCACACGCTCTACAGCAGTCTTATTACCGCCGTACAACCCATTGAAGGTTTTGCCACCCAGGAAGGCAACCCGGTTTATTGGGTAAAAATTTCGGATAACCCCCAAACAGACGAAACCGGTGAACCACAAATACTGCTAACCGCCCTGCATCATGCCCGCGAGCCGGCCTCGCTTTCGCAAATGATTTTTTTCATGTATTACCTGCTTGAGCATTACGAAACCGACCCCAATATTGCTTACCTTATTGACAACTCCGAAATTTATATAGTGCCCTGCCTGAACCCCGACGGCTACCAATGGAATGAGTTTACCAACCCCAGCGGCGGCGGCATGTGGCGCAAAAACCGCCGCGATAATACTGACGGAACTTATGGTGTTGACCTTAACCGAAATTATGGCTTTTTGTGGGGATTTGACGATAACGGCTCATCGCCCAATACCAACAGTAGCACCTACCGCGGCCCCGAAGCGTTTTCGGAACCCGAAACCCAGGCCATACAAACGTTTTGTGAAACACATCAGTTTCAAATTGCGCTCAACTACCATAGTTCGGGCAACCTGCTTATTTACCCCTGGGGTTACGTACCCTCCTATCAAACACCCGACTCTACGCTCTTCAGGGCTTACGCACACGAAATGACCAAAGAAAATAACTTTGTATGGGGAACCGGCAACGAAACCGTAGGCTACCTTACCAACGGCGTTTCGGACGATTGGATGTATGGCGAACAGGAAACCAAAAACAAAATTTTTTCCTTTACACCCGAAATAGGGCGCAGGTATGAAGACGGTTTTTGGCCAAGTACTCAACGTATTATTCCTATTTGCCAAAGTACCATGTGGCAAAACCTAAGCGCTATAAGATTTCTGCACAATTACGGTCTGCTCGCCGAAACCAACGGCCAATACCTCAGCACAACCGATACGGTTATTCATTTTACCCTTAAACGCATTGGGCTGCAAGACGGCGGCAGTTTTACCGTTTCATTGGTGCCGCAAAGCAGCAACATTGTTGCCGCCGGTGAGCCGCTTGTAGTTTCGGGGCTTGAACTGGAGCAAACCTATACCGGGCAAATTGGCATTACCCTGTCCGATACCATTGCACAGGGCAGTTCCGTTAGTTTTAAACTGCTGCTCAACAACGAACAGGGGTTAACATTAGAACAAACTATTACCAAACACTACGGCGTACCCGTTATTGCCTATACCAACCCTTGTACCAACCTGACCGGCTGGCAAACTTCTGATAGTGCCAACTGGGGACTTACCGGAATCGATTATGTATCGGAAAGTACCAGTATCACCGACTCACCCGACGGCGACTATCCGCCTAACGACCTGAACACCCTTACGCTTACTGATACTATTGACCTTACCCAATGCAGCTTTGCCGAATTGCGGTTTTGGACAAAATGGGCTATTGAACCCTCTTACGATATGGTACAACTGCAAGCTATTGACCTGGCCAGCGGTACGGTTACCCCTCTTTGCGGAAAATACACCCGTATTGGCACGCCCAGCCAGTTTAACGGCGAACCGGTGTATGATGGTATTCAACCCGATTGGGTGCAGGAAACTGTTAATTTAACCGATTTTGCAGGCAGTTTAATTCAATTGCGGCTGGTTCTTGTATCTGATAATGCCGTGCAATACGACGGCTTTTACTTTGATGATTTAGTAGTGGAAAAGCTTCCGCTTGCCACCGAACCTGCAACCGCAGTGCCTGCTACCTCCACAATTTCAGGCAATTTGTTGCTGTTGCCCTGTATACCCAACCCCGCTACTGCCCAAACCGAAGTGTATTTTGTGCAGCCGCACCAAACACCCGCCCCGGCAGAGTTGGTGGTTACCAACATTACCGGTGCCGTGGTACTGCGCCTGCCCATTGCGCCTGTGCCCGGCAAAGGCAGCCTTACCATTAATACCCAAAACCTTAATAGTGGTTTGTACTTCTATTACTTGCAAAACAGCGCAGGTAATACCCCCGCACGCAAAATGTTGGTGGTAAACAAAGGCAAAAACTAAACGCACCATTAACCGTTGGTCAAAATCACTCTGCTCTTTTTTCATAAACAAAAGCAGGCAATAATTTTATTGCTTGCTTTTTTATTACATTTTGTGTACTTTTACCCAAAATGCAGGATACAAATCCTGTTTTTCCTGTTCTTAAATAATAAGTAACTCAACTAATCCTCAGCAAAATGAAAAAGCAATTGTTGCTCATGATGCTCTTTCTGGTATTGGCAATACCTGCCCTTATATGGAAAAATTCGCTACATGCTTCGCTGCCCGGTGCAAAAGAACTGGTTCAAAAAGCCGTACAAAACCTCTATGGAAATAACAGTATGCAAACCGAACTAAACATCAAAAACTACAACGCCGGCACGGAAGTTATAGAAATAGTAGTAAAAACATGGCAAAAAACACCCGAAAACATGCTGGCTTTGGTAACTGCACCAGCACGCGATAAAGGAACCGCTTACCTGCGCAAAGGAAAAGAAGTTTGGAAATGGCAACCTGCCAATGAAAAAATGAGCAAACTTACCAACCCCGAAATTGCCGAAAAATGGATGAATACCCAACTCACTATTGCCGATATAACCGCCTACCACTCACTGACCGATGATTTTACTGCATCTTTCAAAAACTTCACCAAAGCAAATGGGCAAGATTGCTACCTCATTGAACTGGTCCCCAACAGCGAAGCATTGCAGATATGGTACAGAACTGAACTGTATATTAACTCCAAAAACTATGTTATTGAAAAAGCTGAATATTATGATGAAGATGATTACCTCATTATTACCGCCACCACCCTGCAAACACAACCGGCCGCCGGCGGCCGCACCATACCGCAACTGGTTGAATGGATTAGCGCTGCTGATGAAACACAAAAAACTACAGTGGAATATAATACGGTAAATTACGACCCTCTGCCAGATTCGGCCTTTACCCTCGATTATATGAAAGTAGCCCGATAATCAAGCAAAGCAAATACCGCATCACAGCAATCGCCTTTTCGGGCTTACTCATTGTCTGTCAAGCTGTCTTCCTATTCAGTCGAATCAATTTCAATATACTTGGGGTCTTTTACTATTATTTGCGGACGGTTATTGTAGAGCTCTATTACGCCGCTTACTTTTACCTTCTTGCCCTCATATAACTCCCTGGGATGTTTGGAAAAATTCTGAACATCTTTTGCAAAAATAACTACTTCAAATACTTGATTTGGGTAGGGTTTTTCAATATTTAGGTAAACCGGCTTGGTATCCGATTTATTTGATTGGAATACCGAAACTACCTTGCCGCTAACAGTGCAATACTCACCTACTTTAACCAAAACCGAATCTGCAGGTATCTGGCACTGAGCAGCGCTTCGCTCCTGCCCTGCCCAAATAGCCAAAATAAGTGTAAAAAGAAGCAAGCGAATCACTTTCTGGTTAAGAACAGGTAACACCATTATAAATGTTTTTTCTTGGTAACGCTCTTAAAACTGAAAACTTTCGTTTTTATTGCCAAAATCAAACGAAAAACAACAACCATGCACCTAAAGCAATACCTTAAGTGCATGGCAATTGAATTGAAACCTTTATAAGCAACAGACTTGAACAACAATTACCTGATGAGGGTAACATTGCCTTTCAGTTTCTGTGTAGTTCCGTCGGTAAAAGTAACTAAAACATAATAAACATAAACTCCAAGCTCGCAATCAATCCCGTTGTGCTTTCCGTCCCAACCCTTTCCAATATCAGTATCTTCAATAGAGAACATGTTGCCACCCCAACGGTCGTAAATATGTAGTTCAAAACTGGCAATATTAATGCCCACCAATCTGAAAATATCATTTCGTCCATCGGCATTGGGAGAAAACGCATTGGGTATGGTAACATATTTTTCATACATCCAGGTAACCGATACAGAGGCGCTGGCATTACAACCAAGACTGTCTGTTGCCGTAACGGTGTAAACAGTATTGTATTCCGAAGGAATGGCTATTGTTTCGGGGCAGCTTGGACAATCAATGGTGCCACTACTGGCTGTCCATTCATAAATTACCGTACTAACGGGCAAAGATATAGCATTAGCGCTCAACAATACTGTGTCGCCCGGAGCAATCATGCCGCCCGGTTCTATGGTTGCCGTTACATTTACCGTAGAAATTAAAATGGTTTGGGTATATATGTCGGTACAACCGTTGGCATCGGTTACGGTTAATGTAACTGTTTCTATACCGGCAGCATTCCAGGTTACCGTGTGCGGCCCCGGCCCCGTTAATTGACCTGCCGAACCAAAATTCCAGTTAAATGAAGTGCCTGACGGAGCTGTTCCGGTAAAGGTAAAGGTGGCCGTTTCGCCGAGGCAAATACCGGTGGGTCCGGTAAAAGCTGCTACAGCTATTTCTGCTTCCTCTATTGCTGCGGTCAACTCTGTTTCACAGTTATTGGCATCGGTAATGGTTACAGAATAAATACCCGGAGTAAGACCGGTTATATCTTCGGTAGTTGCGCCATTGCTCCAGTTATAGGTATAGGGCAATGTGCCGCCGCTTACCGTTACATCTATTTCGCCGTTCGCATTGCCACAAGTGGCATCGGCTTCAGTAAACGTTGCCGTAATACAGGAAATATTGCCAACTGTAATGGTTAATGTGGCGGTACAACCGTTGCTGTCATTAACAGTTACGGAATAAGAACCGGCTGCCACACCGCTCAAATCTTCTGTGGTTGCGCCGTTGCTCCAGTTGTAATCATAGTCGGGAGTACCACCCGAAACAGTGATATTTATACTGCCATTTGCATTACCTCCTATGGCATCTACACTAGTTGCCGTAAGTGCAGGCACAGGTGTGTTGCTGATGTTGGCGCTCAACATTACGGTACAGCCGTTGGCATCGGCTACAGTAACCATATAATCGCCTGCTGCAAGCCCCGAAAGGTCTTCGGCAACAGCACCATTGCTCCATGTATAAGAATAGGGGGGCGTTCCGCCGGTTACGGTTAAATTTATTGAGCCATTGGCATTGCCGCAAGAGGCATTCAACAGCAATAAAGTAGCATCTGGTCCGGCAACATTATCCACCACTGCCGATATTACTGACACACAGCCGTTGGCATCCGTAACGGTCAAATCATAACTGCCTGCCGAAACGCCAACAAGGTCTTCCGTGGCAGCGCCGTTGCTCCAACTGTACGTGTAAGGCGATGTACCGCCGCTGACCGTAACATTTACCGAACCATCGGAATTGCCACAGGTGGCATCCGCTCCCAAAGCGCTCGCCGAAGGACCGCCAATGTTGTTTACCACCCCGCCCGTAGTGACCACACAGCCGTTGGCATCCGTAACGGTCAAATCATAACTGCCTGCCGAAACGCCAACAAGGTCTTCCGTGGCAGCGCCGTTGCTCCAACTGTACGTGTAAGGCGATGTACCGCCGCTAACCGTAACAAGCAACGAACCATCGGAATTGCCGCAAGTGGCATCCGCTCCCAAAGCGCTCGCCAAAGGACCGCCGATATTATTCACCACCCCGCCCGTAGTGACCACACAGCCGTTGGCATCCGTAACGGTCA